>NZ_JAMYSE010000012.1:0-112755 GCF_040321795.1 Mesorhizobium sp. M0244
ATCGCCCAGAACCTCAGGAAATTGGCCAAGATCTGCACTATCCGGACACCAATCCCAGCCACTTAGGGCAAGGAGGCCGCCTCGACCCAATCGCAACTCGTCGCGGCGAAAAGAACGCCTGGCTTAATCACCGACTTCTTCAACACAATCGACCCAATCACGACGCTCACTCCGGTCAGTGGTAACGTCCGGATTGGCGCGCGATTCCGACCTCAGCGAACGAAGTTATGACACGCCATTCCAGTGTATGATTGCTTCGCCAAATTGGGTCTGCGCTGCAATAGCAGCCCGAGACAGCCGCGCTTGCCGAAGGGGCTGTCGGCTCTGACGGGATTGGCGTAAGCTACAGTTAAGGGGGTGCACACATGCACCGCATCATCGCCATAGCGATCTTAGTTCTCGCGGCCGCGTTCAGCTCCGCGCGGGCGGAGGTGCTGATCGGTGTCTCGTCTGCGATGACGGGACGGCTCGCCTGGATCGGCGAGCAGGGACAGCGCGGCGCGGAGATGGCAGTGGCCGACGTCAACACGGCGGGCGGCGTGCTCGGCCAGAAGGTGAGGCTCATCTCGGTCGACGACTTCTGCGATCCCGAGCAAGCTGTGGCGGCCGCCAAGAAGCTGGTGGCTGACGGGGTCGTGCTCGTCGTCGGGCATTATTGCTCCGGGGCCTCGATCCCCGCATCAAAAGTGTACGAGGAGGCGGGCGTCGTTGAGATATCCCCAGGCTCGACCAATCCGCAGCTGACCGAACAGGGCCGTGCCAATGTCTTTCGCACCATTGGCCGCGACGACGCGCAAGGTTTCATCGCCGGCAACTACCTTGCCGATCGCTGGGGCAACAAGAAGATTGCGATCCTCCACGACAACTCGACCTATGGGAAGGGTCTCGCCGACGAGACCAGGAAGCAGCTGAACAAGCGGGGCGTGACTACGGCCGTTTACGACGCATACATTCCCGGGAAGGACGACTATTCGGCCGAGGTCGCTGCGTTGCAAACCGCCGGCGTCTCCGCCTTATATGTGGGTGGGTATCATGCCGAGGTTGCGCTGATTGCTCGCGCTGCACACGACAGTGGCTACACGGTTCAGCTCATATCCGGAGATGCTTTGGCGACTGAGGAATTTGCCCTGATCGCCGGCCCCGCGGCGGAGGGGACCCTCTTCACGTTCCCGGCGGACCCGAGGCGAAGCCCCGAAGCGGCCGCGGTCGTTGAGCAGTTCCGTGCGGAGAATTTCGAACCCGCGGGCTACACGCTGTTGAGCTACTGCGCGGTCCAGGTTTGGGCCCAGGCAGTCTCGAAGGCAGGTTCGCTGGAGCCGAAGGCCGTCATTGCGGCACTGCACGAACAGGAATTCGACACCGTCACCGGCCGGGTCGATTTCGACGACAAGGGCGACCTCACGAAGCAGAGCTGGGTTTGGTACGTCTGGCGCGGCGGAGAGTACGTGCCGGTTGAATAGGGTTCGCTGATCGCCGGCGTGCCGGCTGAGATGTCTAGTCTGATGCAGACCAGTGTGGCCGGACTGTTCCGACTCGCCGAGATGCTTGAACGCCTCGGCATACGCGGCCGGCTGTTGCTCGCCTTTTTCGGGATTAGCGCCCTTGCGGTGCTGGCAACCGCTGCGGCGCTTTATGCCTTCCTCCAGGTTGGCGACGTCGTCGACCGAATTACCACGGATCGAGTGCCGTCGGCGCTCGCCTCCCTTCAGCTGTCCCGCCAGGCCGAACGGGTCGCTGCTGCCGCGCCATCGGTGCTGGCAGCGACAAGCAGGGCTCAGCACAGCGAGGTCTCGGCTGCCGTCGCGCTCGAGATGTCCCGCCTCGAGGCCCTGCGCACGGACCTCCGGGATGCCACGTTGGGCACAGTGCCTTTGGCCGAGATCGAGGAAGCCGCGATTGTTCTGAGGCGCAACCTGAAGGAGCTCGACTCTCTTGTTGTCGCCCGGCTCGACGTGGTCGCCCGCAAGGAGGAGCTCCTGAATCGCCTCGCCGCGACGACGACCGGAAGCCAGCGCCTTGTCGCCACCAGCATCCTAGTGATGGATTCCAGGCTCCCGCAATGGCGGGCGGTCGCGGCCGACACGTCGCTGTCGCCCGATCGACGCGCAGCGGCGATGGCCGACCTGGTCCAAGCGATTGCGGCCTACATCCCCCAGCAGAAGGCGCAGCTGGAGATCTCGGCGGTCAACGACGCGCTGGTGAAGGTCGCGAACGCGCCGACGCCGGGCGACCTGGCGTTGATCCTTTTTCCGCTGCGCCGTTCGCTCACTGCTCTTGAAAAGGTTTCCACGGAGATCGACGAAAAGCTGCGGACCCGCTTCCGGCAGCGTGTCGACGAGTTCAAGGGTTTGACCGACGGCGAGGACAGCATCCCCAAGGCGCGGGAGGACGAGTTTGCTGTCCTGGCACAGGGCGAAAGGCTTCTGGCCGAGAACAATCGACTGTCGCGCAATCTCACCGCTGGCGTCGATCGCCTGGTCGCCACGGCAGACCAGGAGATCGCTGCGTCCGGTCGCGAAGCCGCGCTCGTCCAGCGCTACGGCACCGCGGTTGTGCTCGGCTCCGCCTTCCTCAGCCTCCTGAGTTCGGTTCTGGTTGTCTGGCTCTATGTCGACCGCAGCCTCCTCGCCCGACTGGGGGCCGTGAGCCAGGGCATGCTCGCGATTGCGGGGGGCAACCTTCGTGCGCCGCTGCCAGCCGCGGGCAGCGACGAAATCGGGCGCATGGCCGAAGCGCTGAGACTCTTCCGGGATACTGCTGTCGAGGTCGAGGAAAAGAACCTGCGCGACGTTGCGGAAGCTCGTCAGCGGCTCATCGATGCCATCGAAAGCATCTCCGAAGGATTCGCTCTGTACGACGGGGAGGACCGGCTCGTCCTCAGCAACAGCCGCTACCGCGAATTGCTCTACACCGGTCTGGAGACCGAACTGACGCCCGGCACGACATTCGAGCAAATCATTCGCCGATCCGCTGAGCGCGGCTACATCAGGGACGCCGACGGGCGGGTCGAGGAGTGGGTCGCCGAGCGCCTCTCGCGGCACCGCAACCCTGGCGAACCTTGGGTGCAGCGGCGAGGCGACGGGCGATGGGTCATGATCAGCGAGCGGCGGATCAGCGCCGGCGGCATGGTCGCCGTCTATTCGGACATCACTGAGCTGAAGCAAAGGGAGGAGAACCTCGCCGAGAAGTCCGTGGTTCTGGAGGCGCTTTCCAGCAAGCTGGCGAAGTATCTGGCGCCCCAAGTGTATCGCTCGATATTCACCGGCCGCCAGGAGGTCAGGATCGCCAGCCAGCGGAAGAAACTGACAATATGCTTCTCCGATATCGCCGGCTTTACCGAGACCACCGACAAAATGGAATCCGAGGATCTCACCCAACTCCTCAATCACTATCTGACGGAAATGTCGAAAATTGCTTCGGATCACGGCGCGACGATCGACAAATATATCGGCGACGCGATCCTGATGTTTTTCGGCGATCCCGAGACTCGTGGCGTCAAGGAGGACGCGCTGGCTTGCGCGCAGATGGCACTTGCAATGCAAAAGCGGATTAGCGAGCTTGCCGAAGTCTGGCGGGACATGGGGATCGAAACACCGCTGCGCTGTCGCATCGGCATCCATACCGACTACTGCACCGTCGGTAACTTCGGCAGCGAGGACCGGATGGACTACACGATAATCGGCGGCGCCGTGAATCTCGCCTCGCGCCTGGAGCAGGAGGCGCCGCCGGGGGCCATCCTCATTTCCTACGAGACGTTTGCGCAAGTGAAGGACTCAATCGACTGTGAGGAACTGGGGCACGTCCAGGTCAAGGGGATCGCCTATCCCGTCGCCACCTACCGCGTCATCGATCTGAAGGCCAATCTGGCGGCCGCTCGTCGTGCTGTTCGAACCGAGCTGCCGCACTTCAGGTTGGAACTTGAACCGGAGCTGATGTCCCCTGACGAGCGTGGCGATGCCGCCACTGCACTTCGAGACGCGCTGGATCGGCTTTGTCACAAGCCCGGGTAGTAGGGCTTGGTCCACAACGACCCCTCCCAATGGGCGCAAGGAGTGGGATGTGGGACGCCGCTCATTGGCCCTATCGATGCGAAGGCCGCAGAACGGTCGCGGTCAGTCTTCGAACTCGGGCGGAACGTCCGCATCGGAGCCGAGACTTAACATTCACGGCATCACTGGCAAGGTCCGGATATGGCGCATTCCTCACATCCGATCTGTGTCTGCTTGGGGATCAAAGCCGCCGTTCCCGCCTGCCTTCCCCCTACCTCTCCTCCACAATCCGCAGATACGCCGCCGTAACGAACAGCACGATCAGCCCAAACAGTATCCGCCTTGCCCCCTCAGGCATCTGCAGGATGGTCAGCAGCGTTGTCAGTACCGTGAGGATCAGCGCCCCGATGATGGTGCCGGTATAGCCGCCGCGGCCGCCGAAGATCGAGGTTCCGCCGACGACGGCGGCGGCCACCGAAGGCAGCACCAGCGGTTCGGCGAGCGACAGCGACGGCGCCTTGATCAAGCCGATGTAAAGCAGCCCGGTGATCCCGGCGAGCACGCTCGAAATGACGTAGAGCGCGGTGATCACCTGCCAGTAGCGGACGCCGGACAGGCGCGTTGCCCGTTCGTTGTCGCCGACGGCATAGAGAAGGCGGCCAAAGCCGGTCCGGCTCAAGGTGAAGACGATCAGCGCCGCCACCGGCACGAACAGCAGCAGCGCATTGGGCACGCCATAGGTCAGGCCGGTGCCGAGCCAGGCCAGGAAGGGCGGGATCTTGGCGCCGGAGGCGATCACGGTGCGCTGATAGACCTGCAGGCAGCCGGTGCCGATCAGGCTGGTGCCGAGCGTCATGATCAGCGGGTGCACGCGAAAGACGCCGACGCCGATGCCGTTGACGAAACCGATCAGCACCGCCGGCACCAGCGCGATCAGAATAGCCACCGCCGGGTCATGATTGACGACCTGCGTCGCCATGATGAAGGCGCTCATCGTCGCCACGGTTCCGACGGAAAGATCGATGCCGCCAGTCAGCATCGTCATGGTCTGGCAGCCGGCAAGGATCGCCAGCGGTATGGCAAACTTGACGGTGTTGGCGAGCCAGCGCTCGTTGACGATGCCGGGGCGCAGGATTTGCAGAACCACGACCAGCAAAATCAACAGGATGATCAGCGGGATCAGCGGCCGGTCGCCCATGAAGCGCTTGACGCGGCGGCCGAAGGAAACTTGCGGGGTCATCGTTGCACTGCTGCTCATGATGCGCGGCTCCGCATGATGATGAAGGCTCCGAACATGACGACGGCGACCATGATGGCGCCCTCGACGATCGCGGTGACGTTGGGGTCGATTGCCATGAGCGTCAGGTCGGTGCGCACCAGGCGCAGCACGAAGACGGCAACGATCGGGCCGAGCATTCCGCCCTTGCCGCCGCCGAGGGCGACGCCGCCGAGCACCACCGCCGCGACGCTGGCGAGCAGATAGGGACCGGGGATGGGAGCGCCTATGCCGGTGCTCATGGTCAGTGCCAGCCCGCCCATGGCGGCGAAAAGCCCCGACAGGGCGTAGGCGATGATCCTGGTGCGCGCGACGGCTACGCCGCTGCGAAAAGCCGCGAGTTCGCTGCTGCCGATGGCATAGATGGACAGGCCGAGCTTCGAGCGCCTGAGCGGTATCCAGATGATGCACAGGCAAACGACAAGGAGGACCAGCGCTTTCGGTATCCAGGCAGAGATCTCAGGCAATCCCGGAATCGGGACCGTGCCGACGATGGCCGCCCGTAGCCATTCGGCGACAGCGCCGCCCGGTGCCTGGAGGACGAGCAAGGCAGCACCCTGCAGGACGAAGAGGGTGGCCAGCGTGACGACGATGTCGGGCACCCGGGTGACGACGATCAGCATGCCGTTGACGGCGCCCAGCACCAGCCCCATGGCCAGCACGAACGGCACGACGAACAGCGCATATTCCTCGCTGGCGCCGTCCATCATCGAAGCGGCGGTGACGCTGGTCAGCGCCATCATGGCGCCGACCGAAAGGTCGATGCCGCCGGCGATGACGACGACGGTCTGGGCGGCCACGGCGAAGGCGTAAGGCAACACCGCACGCACCAGCGAGCCGAAATCGCCGCTGCCATAGCCCGGCTGAATGATTTTGGTGATCACGAACAGCAAGACGAACAGGGCGAGCAGGCTGGCGACCCAGCCTTGGCGGCGGATGAAGCGGATCAAGGCGTCACCGCCGGGCTTGGGCCGGCGAGGATGCCGACATCCTGCTTGGCGTCGCGCGGCAGGCCATAGGCGGCGCGCATCAGCGCCGGCTCGTCGGCGAGCTCGGCTGCGAAGACATCGACGACGCGTCCGCCAAAAATGACGATGACGCGGTCGCAGACGCGCTGCACTTCTTCGAGCTCGGATGTGTAGAACAGCACCGACTTGCCCTGGTCGGCGAGCTCGCGCAGCAGCTTGTAGATCTCCTGCTTGGTGCCGACATCGATGCCGCGCGTCGGATCGAAGCACAGGATGGTTCGTGCTTCGGCGGCGATCCAGCGGGCGATCGTCACCTTCTGCTGGTTGCCGCCGGACAGCCGCTGCACCTCCCGCTGGGCGCGCGTATCGATCTGCAGCCGCTCGATCGCCTTGACCACCCTGGAGCGCTCCTGCCGCATGTTGATTGGCCCCCAATTGCGCAAGGCGGCGCTGAAGGGCAGCGCGATGTTTTCGCGCACCGAGCGCTGCATCGCCAACGCCTCGGCCCGGTCGCCGGGCACATAGGCGAGGCCGGCGCCGATGGCATCCGCCGGATGCGCGAACTTGACTGGCTGCCCGTCCACCTCGATCGTCCCGCCGGAGGGGCGGATGGAGCCGGCAAGTGCTGCGAAAAGCTCGTCCTGGCCTTGGCCCTCCAGCGCGACCACGCCCGCGACCTCGCCATTCCTGAGATCGAACGACACGTCGTTGAGCTTGGTGCCGACACGAAGGTTGCGGACGCCAAGGCGCGGCCGGCTCGCTGCCGGCGAAGCGGCCTGGTTCGCCTGGCGCGCGGCCACGCGGCTCTTCTCGATCCTGGCGCCGAGCATCAGCTCGACGATCTGCTCCTCGACGCCCGGCACGATATCGACGACGCCGACAGTCTCGCCGTCGCGCAGCACCGTGGCGCGGTCGCACAGCGCCGATATTTCCACAAAGCGGTGCGAAATGAAGATCACCGAGCGGCCGCTGTCGCCTTGGCGGCGGACGACCTCGAGCACGCGTTCGGCAAGGTTAGCCGGCAAAGCAGCGGTCATCTCGTCGAGCAGCAGCACGTCGGGCTCGACGGCAAGTGCGCGCGCCAGATCGAGCACCCGCAGCACGGCAAGCGGGATGTCGCGCGCGGTGTCGCGTATGTCGAGGTCGGGAATGCCTAGCTCGCGCACCCAGGCCCGGAACGGCTCGACCGGCGTGCCGGTCAGGCGAAGGTTGGAGGCAACGTCGAGATCGGGGATGAGCGACGGCTCCTGATAGACGGGAAGCAGCCCGGCGCGGCGCGCATCGGCGGGCGAGCGCACGTCGCGCATCTCGCCGCGGATCAGGATACGGCCGGCATCGGCGCGGATGGCGCCGGTCAGGATCTTGACCAGCGTCGACTTGCCGGCGCCATTGGCGCCCATCAGCGCGTGAACCTCGCCGGGCAGGACCGACAGCGAGGCATTGCGCAGCGCCGCCACGGCGCCGTAATTCTTCACGACGCCGGTGGCGTCCAGGAGGGGATTGGTGGTCAAACTGCGTGGTTCTCGATTCATGTGGCTCAAATCATTCCGCGCTGGCGCCGCCCCTCACCTGCCTGCCGGCTCCTCTCCCCGCATAGAGACGGGGAGAGGGGGGCTGTGATCGCCGGTTTCGCCAATCGTCACCGTCGCAGGAAGGGCGCCGAAGTTGCGGCCAGCCCCCTTCTCCCCGTCACTATACGGGGAGAAGTGCCCGGCAGGGCGATGAGGGGCGGCGCCGACTTCGACAATTTGGCCGTCTCCGCACAAGTGGGAAACGGTCATGGTCTGCAGCGAAAGCCCGATTATTCGCCCGGACCCTTGCAGGCGACGATCTGGTCCTTGCTGTAGGTGGTCCATTCCGGGATCGAGATCGAGACCGGCCATTCCGGGCTGAGCGACGGATCGGCGGCTCCCTTGAGCTTGGCCTTGCCCTCTTCGGTGGCATTTTCCCAGAGCTGCGGCTCGACCAGCACGGTCTGCTCCGCCGGCTTCTTGCCGTCGAGGATCTGCAGAGCGAGCGTCACGCCGGCGCCGCCGATCGAGCCCGGGTTAGTCACGGCTGCACCGACAAGGCCCTTGACCGAGTTCAGCTGGCCGACGAAGCCGGCATTGTCGGCACCGACCACCGGCACCAGCGGCGTCTGCGACTCGACCAGCGCATCGACGATCACATTGTCGATGCCGGAGGTCCAGATGCCGTTGAACGGCGTTCCGGTGGCGATGAAGTCGAGGATCTGCTGCTTGCCCTGGTCCTGCTGCCAGCCGGTGAAGACCTCGTGCACGACCTTCACATCCGGAAATTCGGCCAGCGCCTTCTTAAAACCCTTGTCGCGGTCGCTGTCGGCGGAGGCGCCGGCAGCGCCGCGCATATAGACGACATCGCCCTTGCCGCCCATCTGTCCGAACAGCCACTTGGCGCCGAGATAGGCGTATTGCTCCTGGTTGTTGGAGATGATGTAGGCCGACGGCTCGGTGACCGCCTGATCGACGGCGACGACGACGATGCCGGCCTTGGTGGCCTCCTCCAGGGCCGCCTTGATGCCGGCCGGATCGGCCGGGTTGACGACGATGGCGTTGACCTTGGCGCTGATCAGGTTGCGGATGTCCTCGAGCTGGCCTGCCGCGTCGGTGTTGCGATGGGCGATGTTCAGCTTGGTCACCTCGCCGGAGGCAAGCGCCTGTGCCTTGATCGCGCAGATCATCTCTTCGCGCCAACCATTGCCTTGCACGGTGTTGGAAATGCCGATCGTGTATTTGCCTTCGGCGGACGAGACGCCCACCGCGGCCATGAAAGCCGCGCCGGCAAGCACCGGAACCATTGCCAGATATTTCTTGTTACGCATGTAAGTCTTCCTCCACATTGACTTTAGGTTCAGTTCGAAAATCGTTTCTGGTCATCAGAAGGGGCGTCATTTCACAAAGGGGCGCAGCACGTCGCGGGCCAGCAGAAAGCCTCGCTTGACGTTGTCGTCGCTCCCTTCAAAGCGCCGGTCCTCATGCTCGATGATGACAGGCCCGTCATATCCGGCCCGGTAGAGCCCGGAAAAGATGATATTCCAATCGATATCGCCGAGCCCCGGCATACGCGGCACCTGCCAGCCTATGCCGGCCGAAAGGATGCCGCGCTCATAAAGGCCGTCGCGGTCGATCATCAGGTCCTTGGCATGCGCATGCAGCATATGCGGGCCGAATTCACGGATGAAGCGCGCCTGGTCGATCATCTGCCAGACCAGATGCGAGGGGTCGAAATTCATGCCGACATCGCCGCCCCAGGCCTCGAGGATGCGGCGCCAGATATAGGGCGAATAGGCGATGTTGTGCCCGCCCGGCCACTCGTCGTAGCTGAAGATCATCGGGCAGTTCTCGAAGGCCAGCTTGACGCCGTTGTCGCGCGCGTGGGCGATGATGGCGGGCCACACTTTGAGCGCCTCTTCCCAGTTGGCGTCGATGGTTTTTGAAGCATCGCCGCCGCAGAAAGTGTTGACCACCGGCACGCCCATATGGCTCGCCAGCACGATCACATTCTTCAAATGATCGATGACGGTGTTGCGGTGCCCGGCGTCGGGATGCAGCGGATTGGGGTAGTAGCCGAGGCCGGAGATCGACAGGTTCTTCTCCGCCAGTCCTGCCGCGATTTCCCTGGCCTGCGAGGCCGAAGTCGAAGCGGCGTCGATATGGCTGGTGCCGGCATAGCGCCGGGCGGCGCCCGAGAATTTCGGCCAGCAGGCGATCTCCAGCGCCTCGAAACCGGCCGAGCTTGCCCAGTCGGCAATCTCGCCGAGGGCGGTGTCCGCAAACGGTGCGGTGAGCAGTCCTAGCTTCATCCTGCCTCCCTTCTCCCACTATGCCGATTGTGCCGGCTGCTTCAACCGCGCGGACGCCGGCAATGCGCAGGCATGGCCGACAAAGCCCATCGGGTCGTTCGACAGCAGGCCGTCGAGCGCGGTGACAATGGTTGTGCGGAAATTCTCGTTCGCGGCGAGGCCGGGGTCGAAGATGGTGTCGATGGCGAGAATGCCGTCCGCTAGGGCTTTTGCATCGGCGCCGACCGCGTCGGCAATTTGAGCGACCTTATCGGCGTAAGGGTCCGATACTTCCCAGCTTCTGCCGAACCTCGCCGAGGCCTTAATCAGATAGGCCATCCAGCCGGCGACCGGAATCGACAATAGGGCGATGCTTTCACCCCGCCGCAAACGCTCGCGGATCGGGTTGAGCAGGCGCTGCACGATCTTCTGCGAGCCATCGGTGGCGATCTGGTGATTGCGATGACGGATTGCCGTATTTCTGAGCCGGCCGAGGCTCTGCTCGACATAGGCCTGTGGCGACACACCGGGCACCGGCGCCAGGGTCGGCAGCGTCTCCTCCACCAGCATGCGGCGAACGAAAGTCCCGAGCAACGGATCGGCGATGGCGTCCGACGTGTGCTCGTGGCCGGCCAGCACGCCGAGAGTAGCAAGCGTCGTCTGGGCGCCGTTGAGCACCCGCATCTTGAGATGCTCGAAGGGCGTGACGTCGTCGACGAAGCTTGCGCCGACCAGATCCCAGCGCGGCACCCTGCCGGCGAACTTTTGCTCGATCACCCATTGCCGGAACGGCTCGCCGACCACGACGGCGGCATCGCGGTAGCCGAAACGCTGCTCGACCGTCTCGATGTCGGCTTCAGACGTCGCGGGCGCGATGCGGTCGACCATGGCCGACGGGAAGGCGACGTTGGCGGCGATCCAGTCCGCCAGGCCATCGCCGCGCCGTGCTGCGATAGCCTGCACGACGTTCGCCAGGATGACGCCGTTGGTCGGGATGTTGTCGCAGGAGAGCAGCGTCACCGGCCGTCCATGCGAGGCCATGCGCAGTTCGAGCGCCCGCGCCAGAATGCCCGGCACGCTGCGCGGCGTTTGCCGATTGACGAGGTCGTGGACGATGTCCGGGTGAGCCACATCCAGCTCGCCATTGGAGGGAATGTGGCAATAGCCTTTCTCGGTGACCGTCAGGGTGACCATGTCGATGCCGGCGGAGGCCAGTACGTCGAGCGCGGGGGCCGAACTTTCCTGGCTGTCGACGACCGAGACGATGCTGCCGATGACGCGCGCTTCGACCTTGTCGTCCTCGCGGATCAGGCGCGTATAGAGCCCGCCTTGCCGGCCCAGCGTCTCCGACAGGTTTGGCGGGCGGATGTTGAGACCGACCACGCCCCAGCGATCGAAACGGTGCGACAAGAGATCGTCGGTGTATTCGGCCTGATGGCAGCGATGGAAGGCGCCGACGCCGATATGCGCCATGCCTGGGGTGAGTGCTGTCCGGTCGTAGGACGGTTTTTGGACGGCGGAAGGGAGCCGGCTAAGCAGTGCCGGGCCGAGCGTCTCGTGCGATGCGGAACCAGCCTTCACCGGTTCGCCCCGACGACCCACTGCTCCTGGTCGATCAGCGCGCCGGTCATCGGCCCCGAGGCGTCGGAGAGCAGGAACACGGCAACGTTCGCCACTTCTTCCGCCGCCAACAGCCGGCCGAAAGGCTGCGAGGCGTTGGCCGCGTCGATCCAGCCTGGACCGTGCCCCAGCGTCGCAGCCTGCATGACGCGTTCGGCCGGCGTGTCGGTCCAGCCGACATTGATGCCGTTGACACGGATGCGGTCGAAGCGGTGTGCGTTGGCGGCGTTGCGGGTCAGTGTCGCCAGCGCGCCCTTGGTGGCGGAATAGACGGCGAGTTCGGGCGAGCCGCAATGCGCGTTGATCGACAGGATGTTGACGATGGCGCCGCCCTCACCTTGCTTGCGCATCTGCGCGATTGCCGCCTGCATCAGGAAGAACGGGGCGCGGGCGTTGACCGCAAAGAGAGCCGCCCAGTCGTCGAGGCTTGCGTCGAGGAACGAGGCCCGGTCCGTCAGGCCGGCGGCATTGACCAGCGCGTCGATGCGGCCGAAACGGCTGACGCATTCTTCGACCAGTCGCGCCGGCGCCGTGGCGTCGGCCAGATCGGCGGCGATGAAGGCCGCCGGCGTGCCCATGCCGGAGAGCGACGCCGCCACTTCGTTGCCGCGCACCGGCTCGCGGCCGGTGACCAGCAGGCCGCCGGCACCGGAACGCGCAAGCGTCTCGGCGATCGCCCGGCCGATGCCTTGCGTCGCGCCGGTGACCAGCACCACCTTGCCGTCGAGCCGAATCTCCATTCCTCCTCCCGGAACAAAGTTTCTATTTTTCCGAATATGAAATGCCAATTCCCGATAGTCAATCGCCCGTGCGGCGCGCGACGACGCCGTGGACGAGCGCCATGCCGACCGCCAGCGACGCGGCAAGCGAGCGGAAGCCGGCAAAATCTGACTCAACCACCTCCAGCCAGGTGTCCGACAGCTCGACCAGCGGGCTGAACGTGCTGTCGGTGATGGTGACGATGCCCGCCTTCCGCTCATGGGCCACGGCGACAAGATCGGGGGTGATCGAGTTGTAGGGGCTGAACGACACCGCCAGCACAGCATCGCGCTCGCCGATGCAGCCGACCTGGTCCAAGGCGGTCGAGCCGACATTGTCGACCAGCACATTGCGCACGCCCTGCTGCGACAAAGTGAGCGACAGATAGGTGGTGACGGGGAAGGCCCGCTTGCTGCCGATCACATAGATCAGGTCGGCCGAAGCCAAAAGGTCGACCATCTTTTCGAAACTCTCGACGTCGAAGCCATCGTCGATGCGGCCGAGCGAGGCCTGCGAGGCGCCGACCATGCCGTTGAGAAAATGCAGATTGGCGTTGGGCTCAGCCGCTGCCCGCTCCTGCCCGTCGCGCGCCCGTCCCTCGGGCCAGGATGCTTTGACATGGTCCTTGAACAGGCCCTGGAGGTCGGAGAAGCCGGCATAGCCGAAGATCTGCGCGAAACGCACCAAGGTCGAAGGCTGCACACCGGCCTGCTCGGCGACCTGAACGATCGTGCCGAGCGCGACGTCGCTCGGATGCTGCCACAGGAAGATGGCGACCTGGCGCAGGCGCTTCGGGAAATGCACCGTGCCGGCCGAAAGCACGGCACGCAATTCCTCATAGGTCTGCGGCTTGGTGTAGCCGAGCGCGGCAAGCGAGCGGCCCTGTTTCTTCGCCATGGTCTCGTTGCGGCCGACGATCTCAGCACGACCCGGTGAGCTGCGTGCTCCGCTCATGGTACGAACGGGAAGGCGATTGCGACCATGCGCTGCTTCGTCATCCGAACCTCCTCCAGTTCAAATCGTTTTCACGCTAGCCCGGCATGATCGTTTTACAAAACGAAAATTGGAAATAATGTTCGAAAACGGTGACGGGTTCCTATGGGCCGGCGCACCCCGCAAAAAAGACCGTTTCCACGGGAGGGAGTTCTCAACTCATGGTCTACGCAATTGCCGACGGGTCGACACGCCAACGCTTGCGGGTCGGCATGGTGGGTGGCGGCCGCAACGCTTTCATCGGTGCCGTGCACCGGCTGGCCATGCGCCTCGACGACCAGATCGCGCTGGTTGCCGGCGCGCTGTCCTCGGATCCCGAAAACGCGGCCGCGTCCGCTGCCGAGATCGGCATTGCGCCTGAGCGCAGCTATGCCGACTACCGGGAGATGGCGCGCGCGGAAGGCGCCCGTCCCGACGGCATCGAAGCCGTCGTCATCGTCACGCCAAATCATCTGCACGCGCCGATCGCGACCGCCTTCCTCGACGCCGGCATCGACGTCATCTGCGACAAGCCGCTGTCGACGACGCTGGCCGACGCCGAGGCGCTGGTGAGCCTGGCGCGCGCCAAAAACCGCAAATTCATCGTCACGCTCAACAACACCGGCTACGCCATGGTTCGGCAGGCGCGCGAGATGGTGGCGGCCGGCGAACTCGGGCGGATCGTCTCCGTGCATGCCACCTATATCCAGGACTGGCTGACCTTGCCGATCGACGCGGAAGGGCAGAAGCAGGCCGAATGGCGCACCGATCCGGCACGCGCCGGGCAGTCGGCTGTGCTCGCCGATATCGGCGTGCACGCGTTCAACCTGGCGAGCTTTATCTCGGGATGCCAGGCCGAGGAAGTTTCGGCCGATCTCTTCACCGCCGTGCCCGGACGCCGGCTCGATGACAACGCCCATGTGCTTGTCCGCTGGTCGGGCGGCGCGCGCGGCACGATCCTGGCAAGCCAAACCTCGCCCGGCCACTACAACGATCTCTCCGTCCGCATCTATGGCGACAAGGCCGGGCTCGAATGGTCCGGCACGCGGCCGGAAGAGTTGCGCTTTTCACCCTATGGCGAGGAAACGCGCACGCTGGTGCGCGGCGGCCATGGCGCATCCACGGAAAAGCCGGCGCGTGTCGCGCATGCCGGCAGCCCACCCGGAAGGCTATATCGAGGCCTTCGCCAATCTCTATTGCGACGCCGCCGACATCATTCGCGCCCACCGCTCGGGCGTCGCGATCGATCCGGCACGTGCTGCCCAAGTGCCCGACGTCATCGACGGCGCCCGCGGCGTCAAGTTCGTCGCGGCGGCCGTCGCTTCCAATTCCTCGGGCGGCGCGTGGACGCCGGCTTTGTTTCCGTGAATCTCGCCATGCCGCATTGCACAATCGCGTCGCCTGCGCAAAATGCGGCATGATCCGCAAATCCCTCACTGTCCTGGTGATCGATGAAAACCACATCCGCGCTTCCATAATCGAAGCAGGACTGCGGGAGGCTGGGCATCAGCAGGTCACGGTCATCCATGACGTCGCCGGCATAGCGCGACGGATCGCCGAGATCGAACCCGACGTGATCGTCATCGATCTCGAAAATCCCAACCGCGATATGCTCGAAAACATGTTCCAGCTGTCGCGCGTGGTGAAGCGGCCGATCGCCATGTTCGTCGACCGCTCGGACCAGGCTTCGATCGAAGCCGCGGTGGAAGCCGGAGTGTCGGCCTATGTCGTCGACGGCCTGCGTCAGGAGCGGGTCAAGCCGATCCTCGACATGGCGATCAGTCGCTTCAACGCGTTCTCGCGCATGGCGCGCGAACTGGAAGAGGCCCGCAGCGAGTTGGAGAGCCGCAAGGTGATCGATCGCGCCAAGGGCATCCTGATGAAGTCGCGCGGCTTGTCGGAGGACGCGGCCTATACGCTGCTGCGCAAGACCGCCATGAACCAGAACCGCAAGATCGCCGAGATCGCCCAGAGCCTGGTGACGGCGGCAGGCCTTCTGGATCCCGAGGAGAGTTGACGATGGCCGCCGAGCACCGGATCAATGCTGGCTTCATGCCGCTCTTCGACAGCGCGGTCCTCGTCGCGGCGAAGGAAATCGGCTTCGCCCTGCGCGAAGGCATCGACCTCACCCTCAACCGGGAAACGTCCTGGGCCAACATCCGCGACCGCATCGCCATCGGCCATTTCGATCTGGCGCATATGCTGGGACCGATGCCGATCGCCTGCAATCTGGGGCTGACGCCGCTCGCCTCCGATACGGTCGTGCCGTTCTCGCTTGGCCTCGGCGGCAACTGTGTGACGGTTTCGAACGCGGTCTGGGTGGGCATGGCCGCGCACGGCGCCCGACCCGACCTTGATCCGGCGCGGGCCGGCAAGGCTTTGGGAGCATTGATCCGCGAACGGGCGAACGCCGGCCGCGATCCGCTGCGCTTCGCCGTCGTCCATCCGCATTCCGGGCACAATTACGAACTGCGCTACTGGCTCGCGGCCTGCGGCATCGACCCGTCGCGTGAAATCGAAATCGTCATCGTGCCGCCGCCCTTTATGGCGGACGCGC
Source organism: Mesorhizobium sp. M0244 (assembly GCF_040321795.1). Lineage (NCBI taxonomy): Bacteria > Pseudomonadati > Pseudomonadota > Alphaproteobacteria > Hyphomicrobiales > Phyllobacteriaceae > Mesorhizobium > Mesorhizobium sp. M0244. Next base: position 15,944 of record NZ_JAMYSE010000012.1, read on the forward strand.
TCGCCGCCGGCAGGATCGACGGCTACTGCGTCGGCGAACCCTGGAACAGCGCCTCCGTCGTCGCCGGCACCGGCCACATCGCCACGGTCAAGGCGGCCATCTGGAAGACCAGCCCGGAGAAAGTCGTCGGCGTGCGCAAGGCGTGGGCGGAAAAACAGCCGGACGCACTTTCGGCCCTGCTACGCGCGCTTCATCACGCGGCGCGCTGGTGCCAGGATCCGGCAAACCGCGGCGAACTCGCGGCCTTGATGGCGCAGCCGGCCTTCCTCGGGCTTGCGCCGGCGCTGCAGATGCCGATCCTCAGCGGACATCTTGCGCTCGGCGGCGGCGCCGAACTGAGCGTCGGCGACTTCTTTCTGCCCTTCAACAAGGCGGCGAACTTCCCGTGGAAGAGTCATGCGCTGTGGTTCTATACGCAGATGGTGCGCTGGGGGCATGTCGCGCACACGCCGGAAAACCTCGCTATTGCCCGCGACTGCTACCGCCCCGATCTCTACCGCTCGGCGTTGAAGCCGCTTGGCGTGGCGCTTCCCGGTGCCAATGCCAAGGTCGAGGGCGCGCTGAAGGCCGCGACTCCGGTCGGTTCGGCGGGGGCAAGCCTGGTGCTCGGACCCGACGGTTTCTTCGATGGCCAGATCTTCGATCCCGACGAGATCGACGCCTACATTGCCGGCCAGAAATTGGCGCGCGCCGAAGCCTGATTATTTCCGCGCCATTCTTGTGCACTGCACAAAAAATGTGCGTGCAACTGCGCTAATGAACAATCTTTGGCTTGCTCGCCCAGCGGGCCGGCGCGCCGACGATTGTGGCATGTCGTTGATCTCATTGATGTTTGTCATCCATTCAGAAATTGGCACGGTTCCTGCTTTGCAATAGGCAGACTCTTCTCGGGTCACGGAATAGGCGTCCAATGGCGGGCGCTACAGGCAAAGCTGCCGCTCAGGTCAACACGCGATCCCGGATGGACGGACGCGCGCGGCCTGGCCGGCGGCTTTTTGTTTTGACCGAACACGCAATCGACGGCGCTGATCCCAAGCAGTGCCCAACCGGAGACGACGATGACGAAACGGATCGGAACTGGAACGACACTCAAGGACATGACGCGTCGCGATTTCCTCGCCAGCAGCGCGCTGACGGCGGGGCTGTTCGTGGCGGCGCGCAAGCTCTTACCCTCGGGCGCTTATGCCGCCACGACTGCTCCCGAGGTGACCGGCGCCAAGCTCGGCTTCATTGCGCTGACCGATGCAGCACCGCTGATGATTGCCAAGGAAAAAGGCCTGTTCGAGAAATTCGGCATGCCTGACGTCGAGGTGCTCAAGCAGGCCTCGTGGGGCGCGACGCGCGACAATCTGGTGCTCGGCGGCGAGGCCAACGGCATTGACGGCGCCCATATCCTGACCCCGATGCCTTATCTGATGCACACTGGCAAGGTGACGCAAAACAAGCAGCCGCTGCCGATGGCGATCGTGGCGCGGCTCAACTACGACTGCCAGGGCATTTCCGTCGCCCAGGAATATGCCGGCACCGGCGTCGACCTCGACGCCTCCAAGTTGAAGGACGCCTTCGCTGCCAAGAAGGCCGCAGGCAAGGAGGTGAAGGCCGCCATGACCTTCCCGGGCGGCACGCACGATCTTTGGCTGCGCTACTGGCTGGCCGCCGGCGGCATCGATCCCGACAAGGACGTCTCGACCATCGTCGTGCCGCCGCCGCAGATGGTCGCCAATATGAAGGTCGGCAACATGGATGTGTTCTGCGTTGGCGAGCCGTGGAACGAGCAGCTCGTCCATCAGGGCGTCGGCTTCACCGCCGCTACCACCGGCGAACTGTGGAAGGGTCATCCGGAAAAGGCGCTCGGCCTGCGCGCCGCCTTCATCGACAAATACCCGAACGCGACCAAGGCGATCCTGATGGCCGTCATGGAGGCCCAGCAATGGTGCGAGGCCATGGAAAACAAGGACGAGATGGCCGCCATCATCGGCAAGCGGCAATGGATGAACGTGCCGGCAGTCGACATCATCGGCCGCCTCAAGGGCGACATCAATTACGGCAATGGCCGCGTCGCCACCGGCACCGATCTCTACATGAAGTTCTGGAAGGGCGGCGTGTCCTATCCCTTCAAGAGCCACGACAGCTGGTTCCTCGCCGAAAACATCCGCTGGGGCAAGTTCGCGCCGACCACCGACATCAAGGCGCTGGTCGCCCAGGTCAATCGCGAGGATCTGTGGCGCGAGGCGGCCAAGGATCTTGGCGTCGCTGCGGCCGATATCCCGGCCTCGTCATCGCGCGGCACCGAGACCTTCTTCGACGGCAAGGTCTTCGATCCGGAGAACCCGTCCGCCTATCTCGACAGCCTGAAGATCAAGGCGTCGGCCTGAGCCCGACATAGATGCGCGACAGGCGTTGGCAACGCCGCCGGTTGTGCACGTGCCGCCAAGGAGTTTTCGAGAAATGTCTATCCAAGCCATCGAGGACCGCAAGGTGAAGCCGTTCCCCGCGCCGGCGAAGCCCGCCGAAATCCTCGCCTTCACCGCCAAGGCGCGGCGTCGCTTCCACCCGGCCGCGATCGCCGGCAAGCTGGCCAGCACGCTGGTGCCACCGGTCATCGTTATCGCCATCATGCTCGTCGTCTGGCAGGTCGCCTGTTCGTCGCCGACCGCCAGCCTGCCGCCCCCAAGCCAGGTATGGAACGAGGCCTATGACCTGATCGCGCACCCATTTTTCGACAATGGCCCGCAGGATATCGGGCTCGCCTGGCGGGTGCTGATCTCGCTGCAGCGCGTTGCCATCGGCTTCGGTCTGGCGGCAATCGTCGGCGTCGCGCTCGGCGCGCTGGTCGGCCAGTCGATCTGGGCCATGCGCGGCCTCGATCCGGTGTTCCAGATCCTGCGCACCGTGCCGCCGCTCGCCTGGCTGCCGCTGTCGCTGGCCGCGTTCCGCGATTCCAGCCCATCGGCGATCTTCGTCATCTTCATCACCTCGATCTGGCCGGTGATCATCAACACCGCCGTCGGTGTCCGCAACATCCCCGAGGATTATCGCAACGTCGCCCGCATTCTCCGGCTGAACCAGTTCGAATTTTTCGTAAAGATCATGGTGCCGGCAGCCGCGCCTTACATCTTCACCGGCTTGCGGATCGGCATCGGCCTGTCGTGGCTCGCCATCGTCGCCGCCGAAATGCTGACCGGCGGCGTCGGCATCGGCTTCTTCATATGGGACGCGTGGAACTCGTCGCGGCTGCCCGACATCATCGTCGCGCTCGCCTATATCGGCGTCACCGGCTTTTGCCTCGACCGCCTGGTCGCGGCAGTCGGCGCCTTCGTCACCCGTGGCACAACGGCAAAGTGAGGAAAGCGTCATGACGGCCTACCTGAAGCTCGACCATATCGACAAATCGTTCGCCCGTGGCAGCCATGTCAGCGACGTCCTGAAGAACATCCGCCTCACCATCGACAAGGGCGAATTCGTCTCGATCATCGGCCATTCCGGCTGCGGCAAGTCGACCTTGCTCAATCTGATCGCCGGGCTGACCAAGGTCTCGGCCGGCGCCGTCCTGCTCGAGGACAAGGAAGTCGACAGCCCCGGTCCCGAACGCGCCGTGGTCTTCCAGAATCACTCGCTGCTGCCCTGGCTCACCGTCTACGAGAACATCAACCTCGCGGTATCCAAGGTCTTCGGCGGCACAAAGAGCCGTGCCGAGCGGCATGACTGGATCATGCGCAATCTCGACCTCGTGCAGATGGCGCATGCCAGGGACAAGCGCCCGGCCGAGATTTCCGGCGGCATGAAGCAGCGTGTCGGCATTGCGCGCGCGCTCGCCATGGAGCCGAAGATTCTTTTGCTCGACGAGCCGTTCGGCGCGCTCGACGCGCTGACCCGTGCGCATCTGCAGGATGCGGTGATGGACATCCATTCCAGGCTTGGCTCGACGACGATCATGATCACCCATGATGTCGATGAGGCGGTGCTGCTCTCCGACCGCATCGTCATGATGACCAACGGTCCGGCAGCGACCATCGGCGAGGTGCTTGCCGTGCCGCTCGCCCGGCCGCGCCGGCGCATCGAGCTTTCCTCCGACCGCACCTTCCTGCGTTGCCGCGAGGCGGTGCTGAAGTTCCTCTACGAACGCCACCGCTTCGTCGAAGCTGCGGAGTAAGGCCATAACCGGAAAACTCGTCATCATCGGCAATTGGCAATCTGCATCGGCAATTGGCAGTCTACCGCATTGCACAAATATTATGCTGCTGTGCAAGGCATTCTGACTAATCTTTGATCCGCTGCCGGGCTTGGTCAAAAGTCGCGCGACTGCGGTTCACATTGATTTCATTCGATAATTCAGAGCGCTGTCGAATTGGCACGCTTCCTGCTTTTCAGAATGTAGGTCCGCAAGGGCCAAGTGACATGGCGTCCAATGGCGGGCGCCCCAGGCAAAGCTGCCGCTCAGGTCCACACGCGCTCCCGGAACCCCGGACGCGAAGACTTGGCCGGCGGCTTTTTTGTTTTGACGCAATCGACGGCGCTGGTCCCAAGCGGCGCCCAACCGGAGACGACGATGACGAAACGGATCGGAACTGGCGCGTCCTCGCGGATTTCACACGCCGCGATTTTCTGGCCAGCAGCGCGCTGACGGCGGCGCTGTTCACCGCCGCGCTCCTCCTCTCTTTCCCGCTGGCGCCAAGACTGACGGCAAGGGTCTCGAAGTGACCGCGCAAAGATCGGTTTCAACCAGTTCGCCGATGCCGCGCCGCTGACAGTCGCGAACGAACAGACAAGGGCGGTGCCTCCCACGCCGCAAACCGGAGCCAGAAAATGACCGCAAATCTCCCAGCCGCGCCCAGCCAGGACAGTGCTCCCCGGCAGGCGCTTGTGATGTCCACCATCGCCTTCACCGTCTGCTTCGCGGTGTGGACGATCTTTTCAATCATCGGCGTGCGCATAAAGCAGGAGCTGGGGCTGAACGAGACGGAGTTCGGCCTGCTCGTCGGCACGCCGATCCTCACCGGCTCGCTCGTGCGTATGGTGCTCGGTGTCTGGACCGACCGTTTTGGCGGACGGCTGGTATACACCGCGACCATGCTTGCGGCCGCGGTCGCGACCTTCCTGCTCGCTTTTGCGCACACCTACGGGCAGATGCTGGTCGCTGCGCTAGGCGTTGGGCTCGCCGGCGGTTCCTTCGCCGTCGGTGTCGCCTATGTCTCGCGCTTCTTCCCGGCCGGCAAGCAGGGTACGGCGCTTGGCATTTTCGGTGTCGGCAATGTCGGCGCCGCGGTCACCAAGTTCCTGGCACCGTTCGTGCTTCTCTCCTGGGGCTGGCAGTCGGTCGCGCTGATCTGGGCGGCAGCACTCGTCGTCATGGCCGCCGTCTTCTGGTTCACGACCGGCGACGATCCGGTCATCCGCGAGCGCCGCGACGGCAAGGCTGCACCCGCGAGAAGCTTCTTGCAGGAATTCGCGCCGCTCAAGAACCTGCAGGTCTGGCGTTTTGCCTTCTATTATTTCTTCGCCTTCGGTGCATTCGTGGCGCTGTCGCTGTGGCTGCCCCGCTACCTGATCGGCGTCTACGGCTTCGGGCTTGCGACCGCCGGCATGATCGGCGCGGCCTATTCAATTCCGGCAAGTATTTTCCGCGCCTATGGCGGCGTGCTTTCCGACCGGATCGGCGCCCGCACCGTGCTCTACTGGACCTTCGCTGTCAGTGCCGTCGCGACTCTCGTTCTGTCTCTCCCCTCGGCAGACTACGTCGTGCGCGGTATCAGCGGGCCGATCACCTTCCATTTCGAGATCGGCCCGCTCGCCTTCATAGCCGTTGCCTGTGTGCTCGGCTTCTTCATGAGCCTTGGCAAGGCCGCCGTCTACAAGCACATCCCGGCTTACTATCCGCAGAGTGTCGGCGCGGTCGGCGGCGTTGTCGGCATGATTGGCGGGCTCGGCGGCTTTATCCTGCCAATCGCCTTCGGCGCGCTCAACGACCTCACCGGCGTCTGGTCGAGCTGCTTCATGCTGCTCTTCGTCATCGTCGCCACCTGCTTTGCCTGGATGCATTTTTCCATCCGGCGGATGGAGCGCACGGCGTCTGCCGAAGCTTCAGGCCTTTCCTACGCGGCTGAGTGAGACCGGAGTGGATCAGGACATGACCGAGAAACTCGTCATCATCGGCAACGGCATGGCCCCTGGGCGGATGCTGGAGCACCTCTTCGAACAGGCGCCGGACCACTACCAGGTCACCATCTTCAACGCCGAGCCGCGGGTCAATTACGACCGCATCATGCTGTCGCCGGTTCTATCCGGCGAGAAGGCCTATGAGGAAATCATCATCCATGGCGACGGCTGGTACATCGCCAATGGCATTACGCTTTACAAGGGCCACAAGATCGTCGCCATCGACCGGACGGCAAAGACCGTCACCTCCGACCACGGCGTCACCGAGCCTTATGACAAGCTCGTCATCGCCACCGGCTCGGTGCCGTTCATCATTCCGGTGCCCGGCCACGATCTGCCGGGCGTGCTCACTTATCGCGATCTCGACGACGTCCAGGCCATGCTGCTTGCCGCCCAGTCGCGGGCCAAGGCCGTGGTCATCGGCGGCGGCCTGCTCGGGCTCGAGGCGGCCGCGGGCTTGAATTCGCAAGGCATGGACGTCACCGTGCTCCATGTCATGCCGACGCTGATGGAGCGTCAGCTCGATCCGGCCGCCGGCTATCTCCTGCAGCGTGCCGTCGAGCAGCGCGGCATCAAGGTCATCACCAAGGCCAACACCCAGACGATCACCGGCAACGGCAAGGTCGAGCGGGTGGAACTTGCCGACGGCACTGTCATTCCCGCAACGCTCGTCGTCATGGCGGTGGGCATCAGGCCGAACGCGGCCCTGGCAAAAGAAGCCGGCATTGCCGTCAATCGCGGCATCGTCGTCGACGCCGGCATGCGCAGCAACGACCCCGACATCTACGCAATCGGCGAATGCGCCGAGGTCAACGGCCAGGTCTATGGGCTGGTAGCGCCCCTCTACGAAATGGCACGCGTCGCCGCCAGCCAGCTGGCCGGCGACGAGGCTGCCGCCTTCGTCCATTCGGACACGCCGACCAAGCTCAAGGTCACCGGCATCGACCTGTTCTCGCTCGGCGACTTCGCCGAGGGCGAGGACCGCCAGGAGATCGTGCTGCGCGATGCCGCTGCCGGCGTCTACAAGCGCCTGGTGCTTAGGGATGACCGCATCATCGGCACCGTGCTCTATGGCGAGACGGCGGACGGCGCCTGGTTCAACGACCTCAAAAAGAAGCAGACTGACATATCTGAAATGCGCGACACGCTCATCTTCGGCCAGTCCTACCAGGGAGGCGCCCCCCTGGACCCTATGGCGGCCGTTGCAGCCTTGCCGGATGATGCGGAAATCTGCGGTTGCAACGGCGTATGCAAGGGAAAGATCACCGGCGCGATCACGGCCAAGGGCCTGACCTCGCTCGACGACGTGCGCGCCCACACCAAGGCGTCGGCGTCCTGCGGTTCCTGCACCGGTCTGGTCGAAAAGCTGATGGTGCTGACCATCGGCGACAAGTACAACCCGGCGGCGGTCCAGCCGATGTGCGGCTGCACCACGCTTGGCCATGACGAGGTCCGCCGGCTGATCAAGGCCAAGAGCCTGAAGACCATTCCGGCCGTCATGCAGGAGCTGGAATGGAAGACCTCCTGCGGCTGCGCCAAATGCCGGCCGGCGCTCAACTATTATCTCGTCTGCGACTGGCCCGACGAATACGCCGACGACTACCAGTCCCGCTTCATCAACGAGCGCGTCCACGCCAACATCCAGAAGAACGGCACCTATTCGGTGGTGCCGCGCATGTGGGGCGGCGTCACCAATGCCGCCGAATTGCGCGCCATCGCCGATGTTGTCGACAAGTTCGATATCCCGATGGTCAAGGTCACCGGCGGTCAGCGCATCGACATGCTCGGCATCCGCAAGGAAGACCTGCCGGCAGTGTGGGCCGACCTCGGTCAGGCCGGCTTCGTCTCCGGCCATGCCTATGGCAAGGGGCTGCGCACGGTAAAAACCTGCGTCGGCTCGGACTGGTGCCGCTTCGGCACGCAGGATTCGACCGGCTTGGGCATCCGCATCGAGAAATTCATGTGGGGCTCGTGGACCCCGGCCAAGGTCAAGATGGCGGTGTCGGGCTGCCCGCGCAACTGCGCCGAGGCGACCTGCAAGGATGTCGGCGTCATCTGCGTCGATAGCGGCTACGAGATCCATTTCGCCGGCGCCGCCGGTCTCGACATCAAGGGCACCGAGGTGCTCGGGCTGGTCAAGACCGAAGACGAGGCGCTGGAGCATATCGTGGCACTGACGCAGATGTATCGCGAGCAGGGCCGCTATCTCGAGCGTATCTACAAATGGGCCAAGCGCGTCGGCATCGCCGAGGTCAAGCGCCAGATCATGGACGATGGCGAGAAGCGCAAGGCCTATTTCGACCGCTTCGTCTTTTCGCAGAAATTCGCCCAGGTCGACCCGTGGTCGGAACGTGCTTCCGGCAAGGACAAGCATGAATTCCGGCCGATGGCTTCGGTCGGCTTTGCGCAGGCGGCGGAGTAGGCGCGTGTTCCCGAAAAGTGGAAACCGGTTTTCGGACAAGAACACGCGCAAATGAGGAATGGCCACATGAACTGGGTATCAATCGGCACGCTCTCGGACATTCCGCGTCGCGGTGCGCGCTGCGTTGCCACGCCGGAAGGCAAGATCGCCGTTTTCCGCACGGCCGACGATCAGATCTTCGCCATCGACGACCATTGCCCGCACAAGGGTGGGCCACTCAGCCAGGGCATCGTCCATGGCGCGGCAGTGACCTGTCCCTTGCACAATTGGGTCATCTCGCTCGAAACCGGCAAAGCGCTCGGCGCCGACGAAGGTGCGGTGCGCACCATTCCGGTGCGGATCGACGGCGAGCGTCTGTTCATTGCGCTGGAAGCGCTGGCCAGCCGCGCGGCGTGAAACCATGGAGATTGATGAAGCGCGCGAGGTGAGGACCACCTGCCCCTATTGCGGGGTGGGCTGCGGCGTGCTGGCGAAGGTCGCTGCGGACGGCGAGATAACCGTTCGCGGCGACCCGGACCATCCGGCCAATTTCGGCCGGCTCTGCTCGAAGGGTTCGGCGCTGGCCGAGACCATCGACCTCGACGGCAGGCTGCTCCATCCGGAAACCCACGGTCGCCGCACCGACTGGGACGAGGCGCTCGACCTGGTCGCGTCGACCTTCTCGCAAACCATCGCCGAGCACGGCCCCGATGCGGTCGCCTTCTACGTCTCCGGCCAGTTGCTGACCGAGGACTATTACGTCGCCAACAAGCTGATGAAGGGGTTTGTCGGCTCGGGCAATATCGACACCAATTCGCGCCTGTGCATGGCCTCGTCGGTCGCCGGCCACCGCCGCGCCTTCGGCTCCGACACGGTACCGGGCAGTTACGAGGATCTGGAGCTTGCCGACCTGATCGTGCTGGTCGGCTCCAATCTCGCCTGGTGCCATCCGGTGCTCTACCAGCGCATTGCCGCTGCCCGGGAAAAGCGGCCCGAGATGAAGGTGGTGCTGATCGACCCACGCCGCACCATGACATCAGATATCGCCGACATGCATCTGGCGATCGCGCCCGATGGCGACGTTGCTTTGTTCACAGGGCTGCTCGCCTACCTCGGCCAGCACAACGCACTGGACCGCACCTATATCACGGCGCACACGACCGGCTTCGGGCAAGCTCTTTTCGCCGCCTCGGCGCTCGACCTTGCCGGCATCGCCGCGGCCACCGGCCTTGGTGAGGATGAACTGGCCCGCTTCTACAGCCTGTTTGCCGCGACGGCGAAGACGGTCACCGTCTACAGCCAGGGCGTGAACCAGTCGTCTTCGGGCACCGACAAGGTCAACGCCATCATCAACTGCCATCTTGCTACCGGCCGCATCGGCCAGCCCGGCGCCGGGCCGTTTTCGGTGACCGGCCAGCCAAACGCCATGGGCGGCCGCGAGGTCGGCGGCATGGCCAACATGCTGGCCGCCCATATGGAGATCGAAAACTCCGAGCACCGCGACCGCGTGCAGCGCTTCTGGAACGCCCCAACCGTCGCCGAAAAACCCGGCCTGAAAGCGGTCGAGATGTTCCAAGCGGTGGCCGACGGACGCATCAAGGCGCTGTGGATCATGGCCACCAATCCGGTCGATTCGATGCCGGATGCCTATGCCGTCGAAGCGGCGATCAAGGCCTGCCCGTTCGTCGTTGTCTCGGACGTGCTGGGCGAGACCGACACGGTACGCCACGCTCATGTCCGGCTGCCGGCGGCGGCATGGGGCGAGAAGGACGGCACCGTCACCAATTCGGAGCGCCGCATCTCGCGCCAGCGGGCTTTTTTGGCGACGCCCGGCGAGGCGAAGCCCGACTGGTGGATCATCGGCGAAGTGGCGAGGCGGATGGGGTTCGGCGAGGCGTTTTCGCATACGTCGCCGGCCGATATCTTCGCCGAACACGCCGCGCTCTCGACATTCGAGAATGGCGGCGCCCGCGACTTCGATATCGGCACCTATGCAGGTGTCGACGGAAATGCCTATGAAGTGCTTGCTCCGTTCCAGTGGCCAGCGCCGGCCTCACCCTCCCCCTTGAGGGGAGGGTCGGCGCGCGCGTTGAGCGAAGCGAAACAAGCGGGACGGGGTGGGGTCGGTGGTGAAGTCTCGACCTCTCAGAGCCGCCTCAACGAGGTGGAGTCCAGTCGTGCCGACCCCCTCTGGCCTGCCGGCCATCTCCCCCTCAAGGGGGGAGATCAGCTACCGCCTCTGCCTTCGCCAAACTCAGACGTTGCAGGAATGAGCGGATCGCAGACGCTGCCGATCTCCCCCCTCGAGGGGGAGATGGCCGGCAGGCCAGAGGGGGTCGGTACGACCGGATGCCAGCCCGTTCGCTTCTTCGCCAACGGCGGCTACTACACGCCCGACCGCAAGGCACGCTTCATTGCCATCCGCCCAACCGCACAAACCCGCACCAGCCCGGACTATCCCCTGGTGCTCAACACCGGGCGCGTGCGCGACCACTGGCACACCATGACGCGGACCGGCAAGAGCCCGCGCCTGTCGCAGCATATGGCCGAGCCTTTCGTCGAAATTCACCCGGCGGATGCGCAGCACTTCGGCATCGGTGATGCCGACATCGTCCGCGTATCGTCGGTTTATGGCGAGGTGCTGGTCCGCGCGCTGGTGACAGTGCGCCAACGCCAAGGCTCTGTGTTCGTGCCGATGCACTGGACGGACCAATTTTCCGCCCGTGCGCGTATCGATGCACTGGTCGCGCCCATCACCGATGCGATTTCAGGCCAGCCGGCCTCCAAGAATATTGCTGGCCGGATCGAGCGGTTCGCCGCCACGGCCTTCGGTTTCGCCGTGCTTGCCGAACGGCCCGCCTCCATCGACGCCGAGTATTGGAGCCTCGCCCGCTGCCCCGCCGGCTGGCGCCTCGAAATTGCGCTGCAGTCCGGCCGCGACTGGACCGGGTTTGCCGCCGCGCTGTTCGGCCCGGAAGGGGAAACGCTCGCCTATCACGACATCGCCGGCGGGCACCATCGCTTCGCCCGTTTCGCGGGCAGTCGGCTGGTCGGCGCGCTCTATCTTGCGCCCACCCCGGTGGCGGTGTCGCGCGGCTGGGCAGTGGAGCAGCTCGGCACGGACCACGCCGATCGGCAGGCGCGGCTGGCGATTGTCGCCGGACGGCCGGGCGGCAACAGCGTTGACCGCGGCGCCATCGTCTGCGCCTGTTTCGGGGTCGGCGCCAATCAGATCGCGGAAGCGGTGCGCGGCGGCTGCACCAGCGTCGCGGCAATCGGCACCGTCCTTCACGCCGGCACCAATTGCGGCTCCTGCCGCGCCGAGATCAAGACCATCATCGACGGCCGGCGTCTTCAAGCTGCGGAGTGAATGCGCCGAGGAACTCTGCCGCGCCGCTGCATGATGCTTACTAGCAATTTACAAACCATGGGCTACCAACGTCCTGACTTCGATTCGTTCGGAACGGGAGCCTCATGAGCAAAGCCCTGACCTCATTCGCGCTGGTCGCCGTGCTGACGGCCATGCTGATGGCGCTCAGCCTGGTCGTGGCCAGGCATGGCTATCCCTATGGCGCGATCGGCGCCAAGCGCCTGAGCGACGTCGTCGATGCGGGGACGTTCATTCCGCTCGCGGCGGTCTACTTTTTCAGCGCACTGCTGATGATGGTTCTGCCGATCAGGCTTGCCGGCATCGTCCTGACGCATGCCGCCGATGCGATCTTCTGGGCGGTGATCGTGTTGTTCGCGGTCATCATTGGATGTCTCGCCGCCAGATTTGCTTTCGGTCAACGCGATGTGCTCTCGGCACTGCTGAACTGGCGCTTCCTGTTTGTCGCAGCCGTCGTCGGATGCCATCTCTTCATCAACGAGCTGCGGCGCAACATCCTGTTGAGAAGCCTGTTCTTCGTCGTCTTCGCCGCAGCGACACTGGCCTGTTTGTTTTGGTCCTTCACGGTCTGAGCATGTGCGACCATCGGGACAGACGGCTTAATTCTTGTCGACCGGCTTTGAACGCATCCGCGAAACGGTCTCACGCTCGGCCCGTTTCGAACGCATCGGCGGCAGGCCGCGATCGATCAGGTCCATGTCCTCCAGCACCATGTCGCCCATGCGCTTGAAGGCGATGTCGAGCGCGCCGGCCCGGTGGGCGGAGCGCAGGAACCCCGGCAATGTGCGGACCGGGTGGTCCCGGGCCAGCGGCTCCTCCGGGAAGACATCGCTGGCGGCGACGATATGGCCGCTGCGGACCGCATTCATCAGCGCCGGAAAATCGACGACGCCGGCCCGGCTGAGCAGGATGAAAGCGGCTCCCTTGCGCATCTTCGCGAACGCCTCGGCGCCGAGGAAACCCTGGTTTTCGCTGGTCACCGAAGCGACGACGAAGACGAAATCGCTGTTCGACAGAACGTCGTCGAGCGAGGCCGGCTCGACGCCGTTGTCGATCAGGATCGACGGCGGCAGCCACGGATCGAAGACTTTCGTCTGCGTGCGAAAGCCCGACAGCAGCCGGTTGAGCGCACGGCCAAGATCGCCGAAGCCGATAATGCCGACATCCGCGCCGGAAAGAAGCCGCGCCGTCCGGTTGCCGTCGCCGCCCCACAGCTCCTTGCCCTGACGGAAAGCGAGGTCGGCGTCGACGAGGTCGCGGGCGAGGTTGAGCGCCATGGCAAGGCCGAGCTCGGCCACCGGCTCGGCAAACACCAGGCCGGTGGTGACGACATGGATGCCGCGCGAAAACAGCGTCTCATACGGCATGTTGTTGATGAGGTTGCTCTCGACATTGAAGACGCAGCGCAGCGCCTTCATTTTCTCCAGCGTCTCCGGCGTGATCGGCGGCTGGCCGACGATGTAGCGGGTCTCGGCAAGCACATCAGCCGGCAAGGCTGTGACACCTTCGGACGATGTTTCGACGATGCGGTATTTCGATCGAAATTTCGCCAGCGCAGCCGGCGTGAAGATCAGGTCGAGTGTGCGTGGCTCCGGTGCGCTGATCACCAGCGGCAAGGCGCTGTCCGACATGATACTTTTCCTCCCGTGCGATCCGCGTCGCAGCACATTAGAATCATCCTCACCCGCCTCGACACCTATCACATGCCTGTCGAGGAGGAGAAGTTTGCCCGCCTTTGGCCTTGCGGTGTGGCGGTCGGTGGTCCAGATAGACGGCGATCGAAGGACGACAAGGAAGACAGCGACATGATCCCGTTTCGAAAGAACCTCATCGATGGCGAGTGGGTGGGCGATGCCGGCTCCCGCAACATCAACCCGTCCAATCTCGACGACGTTGTCGGCGAATATGCGTCGGGGGGCGCCGAGCAGGCCCGGCAGGCCATCGCCGCGGCGAAAGCGGCATTTCCGGCGTGGTCTCGATCGGGCCTGCTGGCACGCCATGCTGTGCTGAGGAAGGCGTCGGACGAGATCACCGCGCGGAAGGATGAAATCGGCCGGGCGTTGGCGCGCGAGGAAGGCAAGACGCTGGTCGAGGGCATCGGGGAGACCGTCCGGGCAGCCCAGATATTCGACTTCTTTGCCGGCGAGGCGCTGCGCCTTTCGGGCGAACTGGTTCCGAGCGTGCGGCCCGGCGTCGGCGTCGAGATCACCCGCGAAGCGGTCGGTGTGGTCGGCATCATCACGCCATGGAATTTCCCGATCGCCATCCCGGCCTGGAAAATTGCCCCGGCGCTGGCCTACGGCAACACCATCGTCTTCAAGCCGGCGGAACTCGTTCCGGAGAGCGCCTGGACCATTGTCGACATCCTGCACCGCGCCGGCCTGCCTAAGGGCGTGCTCAACCTGGTCATGGGCAAAGGTTCGGTGGTCGGCCAGGCCATGCTCGACAGCCCTGACCTCAACGCCATCACCTTCACCGGCTCGGTCGGCACCGGCAAGCGCGTCGCTGCCGCCAGCGTCGAGCACATGCGCAAGTTTCAGCTCGAAATGGGCGGCAAGAACCCGTTTGTTGTGCTCGACGATGCCGACCTTGCCGTCGCCGTCGATTGCGCCATCAACGGTGCCTACTTCTCGACCGGCCAGCGCTGCACGGCGTCGTCCCGCCTGGTGGTCACGGACGGCATCCATGACCGCTTCGTCGAGGCGCTCAAGGATCGCCTGGCCAAGCTGGTCGTCGGCGATGCTCTCGACGCGAAGACCCAGATCGGGCCGGTTGTCGATCAGAGTCAGTTGAAGCAGGATGAAGATTATATCGCCATCGGCCGCCAGGAAGGTGCCGATCTGGCCTTCGGCGGCGAGCGGCTCGATCGCGAAACCCGCGGCTTCTATCTGCAACCGGCGCTGTTCACCGAAACCACCAACGCCATGCGCATTTCACGCGAAGAGATCTTCGGACCGGTCGCCAACGTCATCCGCGTCAAAGACTATGACGAGGCGCTGGCGGTGGCCAACGACACGCCGTTCGGGCTGACGTCGGGCATCTGCACATCCAGCCTCAAGCATGCCACGCATTTTAAGCGCAATTCGGAAGCCGGCATGGTCATGGTCAACCTGCCGACGGCGGGCGTCGACTTCCACGTGCCTTTCGGCGGGCGCAAGGGATCGAGCTACGGCCCGCGCGAGCAGGGCCGCTACGCCGCGGAATTCTACACCACGGTGAAGACCGCTTACACGTTTGCCGGCTAATCAAGGCGGCACTCACCCGGGATCAGCCAGGCAGGCGAGCAAGTCGATGACATCTGAGAATACGGACCTGACCTGGCTCAATCCGCCGCCGCACCACGAATTCGGCGACAGTACAGTGCATGTGCGGACCCGCAAGGAGACCGACTTCTGGCGCGAGACGTTCTACGGCTTCTGGCGCGACAACGGCCATTTCCTCTATCGTGAGGTCGAGGGCGATTTCAGCGCCGAAGTCACCGTCAACGGGCGCTATGAAGTGCTCTACGATCAGGCCGGGTTGATGGTGCGATTGAGCGAAACGCACTGGATCAAGGCCGGCATCGAATACACCGACGGGCTGATGTATTTTTCCGTCGTCGTCACCAACGATGCCTCCGACTGGTCGCTGGCCAACATTCCCGCCGATCCGGACGGCGTCAGGATCCGCTTGACCCGTCACGCCGAGACGATCCGCGTCCAGTATCTGGACGCGTCCGACAAGCAGTGGAAGCTGGTGCGGCTTGCCTATTTCCCGCCATCGAAAACGGTCGATGTCGGCATGATGTGCTGCTCGCCGCAGCGGGAGGGCTTCGAGGTCACATTCAGCGATTTTTCGATCGGCCCGCCGATCTCGCGTGAGCTTCACGACTGAGGCTTCGCGCCCGGGAGCGGCTTGCCTTGCCGCTCGCCTCAGTAGGTCGCCCGGCCGCCGGAGACGTCGAAGACGGCAGCCGTCGTGAACGAGCATTCCTCGGACGCGATCCAGCAAATCAGCGCCGCCACCTCCTCGACCTCGCCGAACCGCGCCATTGGTATTTTCGATAGCATGAAGTCGATGTGCTGCTGGCTCATCTGCTGGAAGATCGCGGTGCGCACGGCTGCCGGCGTGACGCAGTTCACCGTCACCTTGGTCTTGGCCAGTTCCTTGCCGAGCGATTTAGTCATGCCGATCACCGCCGCCTTGGAGGTACTATAGGCCGAGGCGTTCGGGTTACCTTCCTTGCCGGCAATCGAGGCGATGTTGACGATCCTGCCGTAATTGCGTTCGAGCATATGCGGGACCAGCGCCCTGTTGCAGAAGAAGACGCCGTTGATGTTGATGTCGATGACCCGGCGCCAATCCTCCACGGAATACTCCCAGGTCGTCATGTTCGGCCCCGTGATGGCAGCACTGGTGACAAGGATATCGACCGCGCCAAGCACTTCGATCGTCTCTCCGGCGGCGGCTTCGACCGCTACGGGGTCGGCGACGTCGAGGGTCACGCTGTGCAAACCTGGAAGAATGGCCTTGGCCTGCTCGATCTGGGCGGCATCGCGATCCCAGACCGAAACACGCCCGCCTTCGTCAACGATCCTTTGCGCGATGGCTAGGCCGATGCCTGAGGCGCCGCCGGTAATAACAGCAGATCGTCCGGCAAATCGTCCCACGAAACTCATCGGCATGTGGTCTTTCCTTGCTGGCTTATCCGGTAGGCGTTGGCCGGTCGCCATCGGCGGGAATGTGAAGTCAACGGCGGACAAGTGCAAGTCGAGATCTGGAGCCTCCGAGCGGGTTCATAGTGGGCCAGGAGGGCGGCTTAAAGGCGTCGCAGGGTCAAGCACCGGACGGGTCGGAGCGACTTCCATGCCCACCGGGTTCAGACGTTCTTGATCGATTTCCAATGGCTCAGCCGCTCCGCGATCAACTCCACGCGCCGCTGATTGTCGCGCCCGTCCAGGATGCTCAGATCCTCCGGATCGGCGCGCAAGTAAACACCGGAGGTCCGCGCGTTCAGTTTTGGCGGCGTGTCCGCTCGCGTGGTGAAGTACCCGGACGCGCGATCAGCGGACTCCAGCCGGATCTCTCCTGTCCCGAACAACTGCGATGCGTTCGCGTCCAAGGGCCGTTCTCCATTCCAAAAGTAGAAGATGCCGGGAGGCTCCTTTCTCTCCTTCACCGCTTCGCTCCAGTATCTGGCCGATAGGCTGCCATTCTCTTGCCATGAGCGGCCGGCTAGCTCCAGCGCACCATCGCGGTCTCGCGAAATCCGCAAGAGGCTCACGGCGGAAGGCTCCCTCACGCTGCGCTCCGTCAGGGAAAACTGCCACCAAAGGCCCTCGATGCGGGCGACGCGACGCTCGTTCCCGATGGCTTTCCGCAGCTTTTGGTTGACCGCTCTCATCTCCGCGCCGGTCGTCGCTTCGCCGTACCGTACAGAGGTGAGGCCGAGCAGATCGCTTGGAAGCTTGGAGCCATTGGCATGGAGGATAAACGTCCGGCGCATTCCGAGAACTCCGCCAAAAAGGCCGGCTTCGAAGACCACATTGTCTCGCGGTGAAGCTTGAGCTGACGCCGCAGCAGGCGAAGCCGGCTGGCTCGCACTGGTCCAGTCGTCCTGAGCGAACACAAAAGCGGCGAAGTCGACTTCACGCGTAAGCTCGAGGAGGCGCTCCAGGGTGGTTGTCCCGGGATTGAAGGACGTCGTCCAGGGCTCCACGTTCGCGATGTCTTCGAGGCCGCGAGTCAGCGCCTGCAGCAGTTTCTTCTGCTTTCCTGACGAACCCAGGAAGATTCGAGGTTTGTCCATCTGTGTCCCCTCCGCCTGTGTGACCAGCGTCTGCAAATTATTTCTCTTTCCGTCCGCTGTTGGCAAGCCCTGGGCGCCACCTGTCAGCCGGCCGGCATGGCACGCGGTCGACGCCGTCTTTGGGTGACAAATGGCGAGAGTTGGGTTATATTGCGCTGCACAATAATCGCTCGCGTATGACGCGTCCACGACTGCGTGGAACTGCAAGGACGGAAAACCGCTACCGAGATGAAGATCCCAAAATCTCTGTTGATCGATCCGAACAAGAATACAGCCTATGGCAGCTTTGCCGTTGCCGTCTCGATCTGGGCGTTCTCCTACTCGACCATTTTCGGCCAGACCATGATCCTGGCCTATTATGCGGTCTGGCTGCCGCTCATCCTGGTCGACTACCGGAAGATATTAAGGCACGCTTCCAGCGCCTGGCTTCCACTGGCGTTTGCGACCTATGTCTGCTTCTCGGTGTTCTGGTCGGCAGCTCCCGGCACCACGGCAAGGACGGCCATCCAATATTGCTCCCATATCGCCTGCGCCTACATTGCCGCGCGCACCGTCAGCGTCCGGACCTTGACCATAGGCGCCCTGATTGGGATCTTTGTCGTCCTGCTCTACTCGCTCAAGGTCGCGAGTTATTCCTACGACGTTCTCGACGGGACATATAATTTCGTCGGTGCATTCAGCTCCAAGAACCAGATCGGCTTTGTCGCATCGCTTGGCATCTACTTCTGCGTTGTCCACCTGGCTTTTCTCAGGCGCGGCCGCATAAGCTTTTTATTGATCGTACCGATCGTCCTTCTCTCGGGCTATTTGCTGGTCGTGTCGCATTCGGCCACGTCAATGGCATCGACCCCGGCAGTCCTAGCTCTGGTCGCCCTGCTTTCCATCGGCAAGCTGCTTTCGCTTCGCCACCGGCGGGTGATTTTCGTGATCGGTGCGGGCGGGCTGGTCGCCTGCACTGTGATTGCCCTGAATCTCGGGCTCATGGATTTCGTCCTTGGCCTCTTCGGCAAGGATTCGACGCTCACCGGACGGACCTACCTCTGGCAGCAGGGCTGGAACGCCGCGCAGCAATCGCCCATCCTCGGTGTCGGCTACGCAGCCTATTGGGTGCAGGGTTTCTCCGAAGCCGAGCGCCTATGGAACGAATTCTATATCGCCGCACGAAGCGGCTTCCACTTCCACAACACCTACATCGAGACCTTGGTGGAACTCGGCTTCGTCGGTGCGACACTGCTTTCGCTGATCATCCTGCGTACGCTCTGGGGTCACGTCTCGGCGCTGATATTCAGGACATGGCAAGCCGAGTCGGTGATTCTCGCCGGCGTGATGGTGCTTCTATTCATACGGTCCTTCGTCGAGGTCGAGACCCTCAATCCCTACATCATGGGATCGTTCCTGCTGTATTACAGCTACTTCAAGCTGGTTAAGGTGCCGGCCGTCGCCCGTTCCCGGTGGGCCGCGGTAAACCATCTCGAGGAGCCGGACGCCGTGCGAAGCTAGAGCCGATCCGAGCTGTTCGTTGCCCGAAGGCTGTCTTGTTTTCTGATCCATAAAGACCAAGCCCAAAACCCCGCAGACCGCTGTCTGCGAGGTGGGTGCTTCACTCCGTGGAAGAAAGCTACTGAATGGCCAAAGGCGCCGGTTTGACCTTGATTACGTCCCCTGGCAGCACCGGCGTGTCTTCGCCGGCGGTGATTTCGCTGGTCTTGCCGTCGACCACCCGCACCAGGGAAAACGACATGGCGGGTGGTTCGTTGTTGCCATAGAGTTGCGGCATGGGGTTGCCCGACAGGGCTTCGGACATCAAGCCCTTTTCCATATTCAGCTTTAGCGTCGTTTGGTTGAGATCGGCCTCTGTCTGTTGCCGGTCGGTCGCGAGGCCGGCATTCTGGGTGTTCTCCAGGTCGATGGCGTCCTGGGTAGCCTTGCTGATCGACTGCTTGGCCGTGAGGATAGCCGTGTCGTAATCCAGGATCTGGCCTTCGAGGTCGGCGATCGTTTGCTGCGAGTTCAAAACCCGCGTGTTGACGACCAGGCCCTTTTGCGCCAGCGAGCCGATGCCGTTGAGCTGTTCCTTCGCCAGATCGACCTGCTTCTGCTGGTTGACGATCTTTTTCTGCAGCGAATCGATCTCGCTCTGCAGCAGCGTCTTCAAATCATCGAGCGCCTGCAGGCGCAGCTTGAGCTTTTTCTGGTCGGCCGCCAGGATTGCCATCTCGTCGGCAACGATGCCCGGCAGCTTCGGATCGTCGGCAACTTCCTTCGGCACGTCGAATGCCGGTTTGTCCGCCAGTTCCGCTTCGATGCGCGCGCGCCTGACGATCAGCCGGACCTGCTGGTCCTGAAGCACATCGAAATCGCCCTTGGCATTGATCAGGTCGCGGTCGAAGCGCTGGCCGCTATCCGGGTTCCGCCGGGCTCCGCCGGCAATGCTCATCGCCTTCAGCACGGTCAGCCCAGGCACGCAAGGATACTGGCCGGGCGATTGCACCTCGCCGGAAATGTAGAACGGCCGGTACTGCGCCATTTCGACGGAAGCCTCCGGCCTGTCGGCCAGAGCGAGCTTGCGCTGCAGCGCCTCGCCGAGCGATGCCGCGATCTCCGAAGTCGTCTTGCCGGATGCGGGCATCTCGCCGACGAAGGGCACCGACAAGGTTCCTGCCGGCCCGACCGTGTATTCTCCATTGATGGCCGACCAGTCACGGAACGTGCCTTCGACGGTCTGCCATTCCGCCACGCGGATGGTCAGCTTGTCCTGTGAGCCAAGCCGATAGTCGTCGGCGGCGGCAAACTGGGGCAGGGCCAGCGACAGCGCGAAGCACGTCGCTAGAAGCCGCACGCGGCGCGTGCGTCTGGTGAGAAAGCTGGTGCGAGAGATTTCGAAGGTGTCTGCTTTCAATGAACGGTTCCGATCCGATTTGCCCCGCCCGATGAGCTGCCGATGCTTGAAACCCGAGTTCGGGGCCTGAATTCTGGACAGTCGCTCCTCGATCCATGGCCGGCATGCGGCCGTCAGTAGCAGCCTCGCGACATCCAGACCGCAGGTACTGTCTTGATGATGATGCGAATGTCTTCGAACATCGACCAGTTCTCGACATAGTGCCGATCGAACGCGACGCGGCTGTCGTAGGAAACATCGTTGCGTCCGCTGACCTGCCAGAGTCCGGTCAGGCCGGGGCGCGATTTCAGGTAATAGACGGCCGAACTGCCATAGATCTCCAGTTCATCACGCACCACGGGACGAGGCCCGACCAGGCTCATATCTCCCTGCAGGATGTTGATGATCTGCGGCAACTCATCGAGGCTGAGCTTCCTCAGCACCGCTCCGACGCGCGTGATCCGCGGATCGTTCTTCAACTTGCGGGTCGCCATCCATTCGGCGTTGGCCTCCGGATTCGCGGCAAGATAGGCAGCAAGCACCCGCTCGCCGTCCGGAACCATGGTGCGGAACTTGAGGCACGGGAAAATCCGTCCTCCGCGGCCGATCCGGCTATGACCATAGAAAATCGGCCCGCCATCGGAAAACCTGACAAGCAGCGCTATCATCACGAACAGCGGGCTGAGAGCAACCAGGCCGATCAGTGAACCGGCAATATCGAAGCTGCGTTTGAGCAGGCCGCCGATCGGTGGCGGAAAATCGATGCCAGCCTGCGAAAAATCCGCGTCGGCCGGCTTGGCTACGTCCCTCATGCGTAAACTCCATACGTTGAACGGATGGTTTACCGCACGATACCAAAAAAATGTTGCAGCGCAACACACAATTTCCCAGCCGGCTGTAATAGTCGCGTCATGAACTGACTAAATAATAAACGCATCCTGCACAAAATTTCGCCTTTATGTCACAAAAGAGACCGACGATGGGCAACTTTGAAAAAACTAGTCCATTTTTGAGGCGCCTTTTAGGCGATTCGCTCTTGAGACCCTGTTATCGAGCTTTGACGTCATTTAGAATCGCCCGATATGGCCTGACATTATGGTAAAATACTAGATAATACTATTAATCTTACTGGAGCGAGTCCATATCCGGCAATCATTGGTGACAGCTACGTGTGCATTGCACCATGGCGGAGTCGATCCCGAGGATTCGCTTAAAATTATTCGTGGCTGCCCTTGCCGCCTATTGCACACCTTAATAGAGTTGCAAATTGTTTCTGTCGGAGTATGGACAGATTGGGCAAGGTCGGAAGCAACCGGCCACAAGCGGGCAACCTTAATAAGCTCGCAGAGTTTAAGGGAGGTGCTCGGGGTGGGCTTATCGACAATTTTTCCCGAGCCGGTTGACGGGCTATCGGGTATGTCACTGCCAAAGTTCATTATCGGCATGGTTTTTGCACTGGCGATCGTGGTCGTCTGGTCCTATTTGGGCGGCGCCTCGCTCGGCACGACGCTTTTTCGCGTCATCGGCTGCGCCATAGTCATCCAACTCGGTTATTTTCTGCTGGTCTTTGCCATGGTCGCAAGAAATGCCCCGACCCCGGCCGACAAAATTCGCGACGCAGAACGAAAGCTGAGTTCGAACGAAGCGGCCGAAGGCGAGAAATTCAGCGCCAGGAGAGGCCTTCACTGATTTCGGGCCTTGGCCGCGGTCAGCGATGTCGATGTGACCTGCGGTTACGCTGGCCAGCCCTCTGACGAACTGCTCGCCTCAACAACACCGGCGTCGGCATCCCTGTTCTTTCAATTCCTTGATACTCCGGGCCTCGACGCGCTCGCTCTCCGTCGCCGCCGTCCAGTCGCGAGGATCAGCAACTGGTTTCGGCCGGTCGAGCGCTCTGATGGAGCGTGTAGGAACGGCTCTGCCAAGCGGCGCATTTCGGGAGCCATCCCGATTGAGGCTCGCCGCCTGCCCAACCGCGCCATGACACCCAGCAAATGAAAAACTGGACGGCGCCGATGATTTTGGCGATGCTTGCTTCGCACTTGCAGCATAGGCATTTGGCCGATGCATGTCAGACGGGTGGTGAGGCATTGAGCGGGGAGGGCGAAGAAATCCGCAACGACTTCTGCAATCGAGAGGCATGTCCATGACATCATCCCAGGTCTGCGTGATCATCGCCGCCCGCAATGCGGCGCGGACAATCCCGGCTGCCATTGCATCGGCATTGCGCGAGCCGGAGGTTGCGGAAGTCGTCGTCGTCGACGACGCGTCCACCGACGATACCGCGAAAGTCGCCCACGCAGCCGACGACGGCACGGGCCGCCTTTCGGTCATCCGCTTCGACGTCAATCGCGGCCCCTCCTTTGCCCGCAACGCCGCGATAGCCGGCTCCAGGTCGCCGTTCATCAGCATTCTGGACGCTGATGATTTCTTTTTCGAAGGCAGGTTTCACAGACTGTTCGCCAGCACCGATTGGGATTTCGCGGCAGACAACATCATGCTTGTCAGGGATGACGCGGCAACCGACGTCTCGAAAATCGTCGCTCCACCGTTTTCGCCCGAGCCGGAATTCCTCGATTTCGAAGGTTTCATCGACGCCAACATCTCCAGGCGCCGTGTGCAACGAGGGGAACTGGGCTTCCTCAAACCCGTGATCAGCCGCGCCTTCCTCGATCGGCATGGGCTGCGCTACGACGAGAAGCTGCGCCTGGGTGAAGACTACGAACTCTACGCGCGTGCGGTTGCGCATGGCGCGCGCTTCAAGGTCATCAAATCCTGTGGCTACGGCGCGATCGTGCGCGCCGATTCGCTGAGTGGACGGCACAAGACCCAGGACCTGAAGCATTTGGCCGATGCGGATCTGGCACTACTTGCGATCGACAGTTTGCCGGAGGGATCGAAGGCTGCGCTGAAACGGCACGAGCGGCACATACGCGACAAATACCGGTTGCGGAAATTCCTCGATGTGAAGGCCGAGCGCGGGCTGGCACCGGCTGCGGCCTACGCCTTGGCCGGTCCGTCCAACCTCATGGCCGTCGTCCGCGGCGTTGCCGCCGACAAGCTGGATGCGCTGTTTCGCCGCGCCGGCCTAGCCGCGAAGCGTCAGCATGTGCCGCCGCTGCGCTTCCTCATGGCCGGAAGCAGCACGGCCAGCGAACGCTAGGCTCGTCAACGTGGCGATCCCGGTAGTCATGCCCTTACCCTTCGGTCGGCTCGCCCCATTTCGACGAGATTTATGAGTTTACGATCTAGGTGGTTGCCTATGCGCTCGGGGAATGGCAATCTATGTTGCGGTGCAGCAATTTTGGACGGCGAACCGAACGGGCCAGACACATCCCCTGTCAGAGGAGCTGGACGATGCAAGAAATGTCTTTTGAACGTGGACGGGCGCCAAGGCCGGTCACCAGCTCGACGATGAAGGGGCGCTGACTGCATGGCCTCGATCTTCGGCTTCAAATCGAGAGATCCGGCGCGCGACAGGCAGACCGACACCTCGCGCCTTGATCGTCTGGCAAAGCTGCTCGACCAGATCGCCGCCGAGGTCGAGGCGGAGAAGAGCGGACTAGAGAACCGCTACAGGACAACGGCCACGAATGCCGCCTTCCTGGTCGAGGCAATGGAGAACGGAGCGGTCTCCTCCCGCAGGTCCTCCGAAGTCGGCGAACTGACCAAGTCGATCCTGAATTGCGAGCGGCGCATCGCGGCGCTCTCGCGCCAGAAGCAGATGATGAACGAGCTCCGTCATTCGCTGGATGCAATCTTCGATGAGAATCGGCAGAACGGTCCAAACATAAGGATCGATTTTGCCAAACCCGCCGGTCCCGGCACAGGTTGAGCGAACATCCTGGGTCGGCGCCATACGCAATGGTTTTGGGCACGCGACAAGGAGCTTAGGGGCGACAGAGGTCAAGATCAGCTTGTTTCGCAATGGTTCGAACGATCGCTTTGGGGGTGCACAGCACAAAGGTGAGTTTGATATGAACGCAGATCCTAAAAGCACGTCCACCCCGCCAACCAGCGGCACCTCGTTCACACGCCAGATGCGAGGCAAACTGCGGCGGCTCTGTCCAGACAGGGCGTTTCTGCTGGTCGTTCTCGGCAGCCTGGTTGTGGGCTTGGCGCCCGCCCGTTCCCAGGATCTCCCGACCGCGCCGTCTTTTGTCGATGATTTCACCAGCATCAGTCGCGCGCGCTGGTATATTTCCGACGGCTGGACGAATGGCAAGCATCAGAACTGCACCTGGTCCAAGAGCCTGATCGGGCTTTCCGACGGCATGCTGACGCTCGGTTTCGAGAAGCGCAAGCTGAAGGATCGCGAATTCGCCTGCGCCGAGATCCAGACCAAGCAGCGCTTCGGCTACGGCACCTACGAGGCGCGGATGAAGACCGACACGGGCTCAGGCGTCAACGCGGCATTCTTCAGCTTCGTCGGCGATGCCGACAAACAGCCGCATGATGAGATCGACTTCGAGGTGCTGACCAAGGACACGTCCAAGGTCCAGGTCAACGCCTACATAGCCGGCAAGGGCAAGAACGAGAAGCTGGTCGACGTCGCCGGCGGCACCGACAAGGCCTTCAACGACTACGCCTTCGTTTGGGAAAAGGACCGGCTGCGCTGGTACGTCAACGGCAAGCTTGTCCACGAGATCACCGATCCCGCGAAGCTGCCCACTCATTCGCAAAGAATCTATTTCAGCCTGTGGGGCACCGATACGCTGAAGGGCTGGATGGGGCCGTTCTCGGATCCGGGCCGCAAGCTCACCATGCAGGTGGACCGCGTCGCATTCACCGCACTTGGCCAGCCCTGCCAGTTCCCGGAATCGCTGGCATGCAAGACGAACTAAAAACGCATCTGAACCGGCCGAGCCGAAGGCGGTCCGAAGCTTTGAACAGGAATGAAATCGAATGAATTTGACTGTCTTTGGAATTGGCTATGTCGGTCTTGTACAGGCGGCGGTGCTTGCCGAAGTCGGCCATCAGGTGGTCTGCGTCGATATCGATGCGAAAAAGGTCGAGCGGCTCAACCAGGGCCATATCCCGATCTTCGAGCCCGGGCTCGAAAACATGGTCAAGGAGAACCATGCCGCCGGCCGCATCACGTTCACCACCGACGCCGCCGCGGCGATCAGGCATGGCCAGATCCAGATGATCGCCGTTGGCACGCCTCCTGGCGAGGATGGTTCGGCTGACCTCAAATATGTGCTGGCCGTCGCCGAGGCCATCGGTCGTGAGATGGACGCGCCCAAGATCGTCGTCGGCAAGTCGACCGTGCCGGTCGGCACCTGCGAAAGGATAAAGGCCAGGATCGCCGAGACGCTGAAGGCGCGCGGGCGCGAGGATCTGGCTTTCGACGTCGCCTCCAATCCGGAATTCCTCAAGGAAGGGTCCGCTGTGAGCGACTGCATGAAGCCCGACCGCATCATCGTCGGCACCAGCAACGAGGACACCGAGGCGGTGATGCGCGAGCTCTACGCCCCGTTCAACCGCAACCACGAAAAGATGATCGTGATGGACGTGCGCAGTGCCGAGTTCACCAAATACGCGGCCAATTGCATGCTGGCGACCAAGATCAGCTTCATGAACGAAATGGCCAATCTGGCCGAGCAGCTGGGCGCCGACATCGAGGAGGTCCGCAAGGGCATCGGCAGCGACCCGCGCATCGGCTACCACTTCATCTATCCGGGCCTCGGCTATGGCGGCTCGTGCTTCCCGAAGGACGTGCGCGCCCTGATCAGGGCCGCCGAAGCCGTCAAATTCGACGCCAAGCTGCTGCGCGCTGTCGAGGAGCGCAACAACCAGCAGAAGTCGGTCCTGTTCGAGAAGGTGGATCGCTATTTCAAGGGCAATCTCAGGGGCAAGACCTTTGCGCTGTGGGGCCTGGCCTTCAAGCCCAATACCGACGACATGCGCGAGGCCCCGGCCCGTACGCTGATGGAAGCGCTCTGGGCCGCCGGTGCCAATGTGCAGGCCTACGATCCGGAGGCGATGCAGGAATGCCAAGCGATCTACGGGTTGCGCGACGACCTGCAGCTGTGCGGGACCAAGGAGGCTGCGGTACGAGGAGCCGACGCGCTCTTGATCGTGACCGAGTGGAAGAGCTTCAGCGCGCCGTCCTTCGATGCGTTGAAGGACGCGCTGACCACGCCCGTCATCTTCGACGGCCGCAACATCTACGACCCCAAGGTCATCGCCCGCCACGGCATCGAATACCACAGCATCGGCAGAATGGCGGCGTGACGATAGGGCGGTCCAGCAAGGAGCCAGGTCCATGAAAGTTCTGTTTGCAGGCGGCAACGGCTACACGCCGCAGTTCAGCGGTGGCGTTCAGTCGAGCACGCACCATCTGGTCGAGCAGCTGCGCGAGCACGGTCATGACGCCTCCGTTCTGGCGGCGCTGTTCGGTGATGGCATGTTCGGTTTCAAGGCGCGCGCCAAGATGAAGCTGCTTCGCCAGCGTGCGGTCATCGACAGCTATCCCGGCTATCCGGTCGTGCGGGCATGGTTTCCCTGGGAGGCGGCGCGCTTCGCGGTCGAACGGCTCGATCCCGATGTCGCTGTCGTGCAGTGCCACAAATCGGTGCCGATCGGAAAAGCGCTGCAGGCGCTCGGCGTGCCGCTGGTGGTCTACCTGCGGAATGTCGAATTCCACGAATTGGCCGGTGACCTGCGCGAATTGCATTCTGCGCTCTATATCGCCAACTCCGAATTCACCGCGCGCACCTATAAGGAAAAGTTCGGCATCGATTCGACCGTAATCCCGCCGACCATCAATCCCGGGCTCTACAGCACGCCGACGACCGGTGAATTCGTCACACTGATCAATCCTTACAATGAAAAAGGGTTCGAACTCGCCGTGCGCATCGCCGGCCAATGCCCCGAAATTCCGTTCCTGTTCGTCGAAAGCTGGAAGCTCGACGACGACCACCGGGCGCAGATCGAACAGGTTATCGCGCCGCTGCGCAACGTCAGGCTGGAAAGCCGCACCAGCGATATGAAGACGGTCTATGGCCGCACCAAAATCCTGCTGGCGCCCAGCAAATGGGAAGAGGCCTGGGGGCGGGTGGCATCCGAGGCCCATTGCAGCGGCATTCCGGTCGTCGGGTCCCGGCGCGGCGGCCTGCCGGAAGCGATTGGCGCCGGCGGCGTGGTCCTCGATTATGACGCACCGCTCGACGACTGGGTCGCCGCGGTCAGGCGGCTATGGAGCGACAAGGCCGAGTACGACCGGCTGTCGGCGGCGGCGCAGCTGTTTTCGGAGCGGCCGCAGATGAACCCCGACATTCAGTTCGCGACCTTCCTCGGCGTTCTCGACAACGCCAGGCAAGGCGCGCTGGAGCATGCCGCCTGATGCATTTCGCCCAAGAGCATGCATGTCGCCCAAATGCCTGCCTTTGCGCCTGACCCAGGGGTGCGAGCGGCTTTGGGACAACGACACGCACAACAGCAGACGCTTGAAGCGCCTCGCACGACGGCGACGGGCTTCAATCTCTATCCGCGCGAGCAGATCTCTGACCGGCCACGAAAGATCGTCCCCTCGATGAAGATTTGCTTCGTAGTTGATAAGTTTCCGTCATTGTCGGAGACCTTCGTCCTCGACCAGATAGCCGGGTGCCTCGAGCGCGGGATGCAAGTGGGCGTCGTCTGCAACGAGACGTCCTTCGGCAAGGATCGCAACATCGACGATCACCGCTGGCAGGCGCTGCCTGGGAAGGTCGTCTGCTGGTGGGGCGGACTAGGGCGCTTTCGCCCGACGCTCAGGAGATGGTCCGGCAGGTTCTGGGATAAACTCTCGACCGCCATCGACATCGCCTTCGCGCGCAAATTGCAGAACGCCGACGTGATCATCGCGCATTTCGGCAATAATGGCATGCGCGTCGCCCGCGCCATGAAACGAGGCAGGATTTCAGCTCCGCTGGTGACCATATTCCACGGCCGCGATGTCGGCGAACCGCTGCATGACAACACGCTCACGCGCTACAAGGTCGTCTTCGAAAAGGGCGTTCTCCAGCTGCCGGTGAATGCGTTTTTCCGTGACGCCCTGATCGGGGTCGGCGCGCCGCCCGCGCAGGTTAGGGTCCACCATATGGGCGTGCGGCCGGGTGAGATCGACTACCACTGGCGCTCCTGGGACCGGGACGGGCTGTCCTTCATCTCCGTCTGTCGGCTGACCGAAAAGAAGGGCATCGAATTCGCCCTTCGCGCGCTCGCCAACCTGCCGCGGCGCGACTGGGTCTATACGGTGATTGGCGGCGGCGAATTGCTGGAGGAGTTGAAGAAGCTCGCCTTAAATCTCGGCATTGCCGACCGGGTGACTTTCCTCGGGCCGCGCCCGCACGCCGAGGTCAAGCAGCGCCTGCGCGATGCCCATGTATTCCTGCTGCCCAGCGTTGCTGCGCAGGACGGCGATCTCGAGGGTATTCCGGTGGCGCTGATGGAAGCTATGGCCGCCGGGCTGATCGTGGTCAGCACCTATCACTCGGGCATCCCCGAGCTGATCGAGGATCAGGAGACAGGCTTCCTCGCACCGGAGCGAGACGTTGCGGCGTTGGCCCGCAAGCTTGTCTGGGTGGCCGAGAACCCGGAGAAATGCGAGCGCATCGCACGTGCGGCGCGCCGCAAGATCGAGCAGGATTTCAACGCGGACGCGCTTAACGAACGTTTTGCGCAGATCGTCACGCAGCTGGCCGAAGCCAGGCACCCTGCATGAACGCCAACCCGCCCCCCCAGTTCGGTCGCGTCGCCCTGCGCGGCGGCGTGGTGACGATCGGCGCGCAAGGCTTCAAGATGGCGATCCAGTTTCTCTCGGTGATCGTGCTTGCCCGTCTGCTCGTCCCCGAGGATTTCGGTCTGGTGGCTTCCGTCGGGCCGATCGTGGCCTTTGTCGGGCTGCTTCAGAACCTTGGCCTCCAGCAGGCTGTGGTCCAGCGCAAGGATATCAGCGCAGAGCAGCTCAACCAGGTATTCTGGATCAGTGCGTTGGTTGGGCTGGGCAGTGCCGTGGTGGTGGCATGCCTGGCGCCCGCCATCGCTGCCTTCTATGGCGATCAACGTATGGTCGGGATTACCATCGGCTCTGCCTTGCCGCTGCTTCTTGGTAGCCTCGCCGCGGTGCCGCTGGCGTTGATGAACCGTCATTTGCGCTTTGGCCAGCTCGCGCTGAACGACGTGATTACCGCCGCAGCCGGACTTGCGACTACCGCAGTCGCAGCCTATGCGGGGCTGGGCTATTGGTCGCTGGTCATCGGCCCGGCGGTTTCTGCCGTTGTCGCGCTGGCGGCGGCATGGCAGGTGGCGCGCTGGACGCCGTCGCGGCCGGACCTGAAGGTCGATACCGACATATTGTCCTTCGGCGCCAATCTGACCGGCTTCAACCTGGCCAACTTCTTCTCGCGCAATCTCGACAACATCCTGATCGGAAAATATTCGGGCCCGATCGAGCTCGGTTATTATGACCGCGCTTACAAGCTCCTGCTGTTCCCGCTGCAGAACATCAACCAGCCGCTGACACGCGTGATGGTGCCGCTGCTGAGCCGCATCCATGAGGACAAGGCGCGGTTTCGCGACATCTATGTGCGAACCAACTGGATGCTGGCGGCCGTCACCATGCCCGGCATCGCGGCGCTGACACTGACGTCGGACCAGGTGGTGGGGCTTCTCTTCGGCGAGCGCTGGACAGCGGTGGCGCCGATTTTCGCCTGGCTGGGCATCGCCAGCCTGATCCAGTCCGTCTCAAGCACCACCGGATGGATCTTTATCTGCCAGGGCAAGACGAAGACCATGTTCCACTGGGGCATCTACTCGTCGCTGACGACGGTCGCCGCCTTCATCATCGGATTGCACTGGGGCGCCGTCGGCGTTGCGGCGGCCTATGCAATCAGCGGCTACGTGCTGCGCGTCCCGGTGCTTGCCGTCCTGGTCCACCGGGTCGGCCCGGTGACCGCAGCCGACTTCCTGATCATGCAGGGGCTTTTCATCGTGTCGTCGCTGCTTGCCTGGTCCGTGTACCGGTGGCTGCCGGCATCGCTGACCGGCCAGTCAGACCTGCTCGCGGTGGTCTTGGCGGTTGCCCTCAACTATTCGATCGGCCTGATCCTCATGCTTGCCCTTCGCCAGTCGCGCAGCGCCCTGTTCACCACGCTTTCCAGCGCCATGCGCAACGCCCGCTAGGCGAGCGAGCACCGGTCTCAAAAGCTCACCTGCCGACATCGCCGACGCATGCTCCTCAAGCACTGCCTGAAGGCTCGTCCTGCGATAGAGGTCGAGATTCGCGGTAAGTCTGCCGAGCTTCTCGCTCGCTTCCTCAGGCGTCACCGTGTCGATATCGAGCAGCAGGTCGGCGACGCCGATCCGCTTGGCGAGTTCCTTGGTCTTGAATTCATAGGCGATCGGCAACACCGGCGTGCCGACGCAGAGCGACATGATCATCATGTGCATGCGCGTTGCGACGACGAAGTCGAAGCCTTTCACCAGCGCCATCAGTTGCTCCGGCGTGTGGAACGAAGCGTCCACGCTGACGTGCTTGGCGATCTCCGGATCGAGCTCGGCAACGATCGCTCGCGCCGTCTTGGAATCGTCGTGGGCGTATTCCGGCACTCCCTGGCAGGTGGAGACGAAGGTGACCTCCTTGGCGTGGTCCCTGACGAGGATAGTCGCGATCTCGCGGATTGAGTCGATATAGCGGCGCATACCGCCCTCGCCGTCGCTGACATAGTTCCAGTGACGGACGGAAATGGCGACGCGGCCGGTGACCGCCGCCGACTGGCCGGAGGCCAGAAAATTTCCGATCCTGTCGGTATCGGCCAGGGCAAAGACGGCGTCGGCCACGACGTGGCATTTGCCGGGGTCTTTCACCATGTCCACAATGTGACCTCTCGAACGCTCGTCGCGCAGCAGGATGAGCGGGCTCCGGTCGAAGATCGGGCTCAACTCCTGGCGATTGTAACTTTTGTTGAACGGGCCAAGCGATTGCGTGAAGAAGACCGGGTCCTTGCCCAGAATCGCGTCGATCCGGAATTGATTGAGCCGCCGCTCCAGATTGTAGGTCTCGACGAGATAGGTTCCGCCTGTCGTGACCACGAGGTCGGCGTCTTTGTAGATCTCGAGACCACGGCGATTGCTTGAGCTGAAAAAACTCCGGAGAACGCCGCCGGTGCCGAACCGGCGCAGGGCATTGAGTACGAGCCGATTGTAGATCGGCTTGAACAGGTTCTTCAGCCCGCTGCCGTATTTGTAGCGGAACAGCGATTCCGACAGCAGCTTGTGGAATTCGAGATCAGGATACTCTTTCTTCGTGTAGAGCCTTGCCGCCACCTCCGGCTGGCTGTCGAAGACGTAGAACTGGATATCGTCTTGCACGATCGTCTTGAAAACATGGCGGATCGCCAGGAGAATCGCTGCATCCCCGGTATTCAGGCAGACAGTGTTTTCAACCGCGATCTTCATGGAATGACCTCATTTCGTGAGTAGGTCCCGTGATTCCATCGACGGGTGCCAAAGGGGGCGGATTGCGGGCGGATTGGCCGAAAATGCTGCACGCCAAGGATGGTCCTCGCGTCATGATTATTGACGCGCAGCCCATTGGTAGGCAACGCGCGGTCCATGCGGCCCAAGCAGAGCGAGATTAACCTATCGATTTTGCAGCGCAACAAAAAATGTGGATCTTTGCTACGCTGCAACCAAAAATGTTGCGATGCAGCAAGAGCTGTACTAGCATTGTCACGGGCGGGCCAACAGCGGTCGAGTTTTCATGCTGCATGTCTTGTACTTGGTACACGACGTCTCCGACCCGGCAGTGCGCCGGCGGATCATAATGCTCAAGGCAGGCGGCGCCCAGGTTACGCTGGCGGGCTTTCGTCGAACCGCGAGCCCGGTCGCTGAGGTGGAGGGCTTGCGGCCGATCGATCTCGGCCCGACGCGTGATGGCCGGTTCGGCCAGCGCCTGGCGGCGGTCGTGAAGGCAGCAGTCTCGACTGGCTCGAAGCTGGGCTCGATGCAACGGCCGGACCTCATTATCGCGCGCAACCTGGAAATGCTGGCGCTTGCCCGGCGCGCCACGTCGGCTTTCCAGGCTACGGTGCCGATCGTCTACGAGTGCCTCGACATCCATCGCCTGCTGCTTCGCGATGACCCGCTGGGCTGGGCGATGCGCGGTGCGGAACGCTTCCTGGCCAGAGATGTGAAGCTTCTGGTGACCAGCTCGCCGGCTTTCATCGCCAACTATTTCAAGCCGTTCGGGCAGATTGCCGCGCCGGTCGAGCTGCTCGAAAACAAGTATTTCGAGCCAGCCGCGGCTTCGCTGGATGACCGCATGACGGCGGAGAATCCCGTTGCGCCGCCTTGGCGGATCGGCTGGTTCGGGGCGCTCCGCTGCCGCCGATCCCTGGAGCTTCTGGCCGCATTTTCGCGCCGTCTCGACGGCCGCTTCGAAATCGTCCTCAGGGGCCGGCCGGCCCTGTCCGAATTTCCCGATTTCCACGGTTTCGTCGAGTCCGAACCCTGGCTCTCGTTTGGCGGGCCCTACCGCAATCCCGAGGATATGGCGGCGATCTACCGCCAGGTTCACTTTTCCTGGGCCATCGACTTTTTTGAGCAAGGCCTGAACTCCGAATGGCTGCTGCCCAACCGGCTATATGAGGGCTGCCGCTTCGGAGCCGTTCCGATTTCGATGGACAACACCGAAACCGGCCGGTTCCTCGACCGGCAAGGCATCGGCGTTCTTTTGGCCGAAGCCACGCCCGAGGCGCTCGAAGCTGCCGTCGGCACGATGCAGCAGCATCGGTTCGAAACATTGAGGGCGCGCGTTCTCGCCCGCAATCCGCGCACCTGGAACCACGATCGCGCCGATTGCCGGGCGTTCGTCGAAAAGCTCCGCGGCCTGGCCGCGGCACCCGGTCCATATGCTGCCGAAGCATTGGCATAGAAGGACTGCCGATGACGCAAACCGAGACCCTTCCATCCTGTATGATCATCGTTCCGTGCCTGAACGAAGCGGCCCATATCGGCGCGTTGCTTCAGCAGCTTCGGCCTGCGGCCGAGAGACTGGGCGCCGCGATCATCGTTGCCGATGGCGGCAGCACGGACGGCACCAGGACGATCGTCGCAGACATCGCCGCAAAAGATCAGCAGGTGATCCTGCTTCACAATGAAAAGCGCTTGCAGAGCGCGGCGATCAATCTCGCCGTCGCCAGATTCGGGGATGGCGTCGACTATCTCATTCGCATCGATGCGCATGGCGGCTATCCCACGGACTATTGCGACCGGCTGGTCGAAGAAGCGCAGGCCACCGGCGCGGATTCGGTCGTCGTCTCGATGCTGACCAGCGGCAGCGGCATGGTGCAGAAAGCGGCGGCAGCGGCGCAGAACTCCAGGCTCGGCACCGGCGGCTCCAAGCACCGGCACCTTTCGGCGGGGGAATGGGTCGATCATGGCCATCATGCACTGATGCGGATATCGGCCTTCACGGCGGTCGGCGGCTATGACGAGACGTTCAGCCACAATGAGGATGCCGAACTCGACTATCGGCTCCGCCAGGCCGGCTACCGCATTCGGCTGACCGGCAAGACGCAAATGGTCTACTATCCGCGCTCCTCGCTGAAGGGCCTCTATTTCCAATATCTTGGCTATGGCCGTGGTCGGGCAAAGAACGTTCTCAAGCACCGCATGATCCCGAAGATCCGGCAGATGGTGCCGCTTCTAGTGTTTCCCGTGGTTCTTCTCGCCGCCTTCTCCTTCGTCCACTGGCTGGCGGCCGTGCCGCTTCTGCTGTGGGCGTCGGTCTGCCTCTTCTACGGCCTCTGGACCGCCGTCAGCCAGCGAAAACCCGACATTGCGCTTGCCGGGATCTCGGCGATGGTCATGCATTTCGGCTGGTCGGTCGGTTTCTGGCTGCAACTGCTCGCACCGCGACCGCAGCGCGGGGTAGCGTGATGGACCCGGTCAAGAAAAATCGAAACATCGATATCTGCGTCTGCACATTTCGCCGGCCGGAGCTTGCCGACACGCTTCGCTCCATAGCGGCCATGGATATGCCTGCGGGATTCGACGTCGGTATCATCATTGCCGACAACGACGATACGCCGACGGCCGAACCGCTGGTGACGACCCTGGCTGGGGAGTTGAAACTGCCAGTCACCTACCGACACGCCCCGGCCCGCAACATCTCGATCGCCCGCAACGCTTGCCTCGATGCCAGCGCATCGGATTTGGTTGCTTTCATCGACGACGACGAGACGGCCACCGCCGGCTGGCTTGCCGAACTGGTGGCGACGGCGGAAGCAACTGGTGCTGCGGTCGTGCTCGGGCCGGTGCGGGCCCGTTACCGGCCGGATGCGCCCGACTGGATGCGCAGAGGCGATTTCCACTCGACCTTGCCGGTCTGGGTGAGCGGCGAGATCCGCACCGGCTACACCTGCAACGTCCTGCTCGGGATGGGCGCCGACAGCCTGCGCGGCCGGCGCTTCAGCCTGGCACGTGGCCAGACCGGCGGCGAAGACACCGAATTCTTCGACCATATGGTCAAGGCCGGCGGCCGCATCGCCTTTTCGCCCGAGGCTTGGGTCGACGAAGTGGTGCCGCCTGCCAGGGCGGCATTCGACTGGCTCGGCCGCCGCCGGTTCCGCGTCGGGCAGACGCACGGTCATCTCCTGGGGCGCAACGCACGCGGCCTTGCCCGGCTCAAGCAGGTCGGCCTTGCCGCGGCAAAGGCCGCCTACAGTTTCTTGTCGGCAATTCCGGTCGCCATCGATCCCGTGCGCCGGAACCGCAGCGTGCTTCGCGGCATTATGCATGTCGGCGTCGTCAGCGGCCTCGTCGGAGTTCGTGAAATCCGCCAATACGGCCTGTCTTCGCCGCAGCAAGGGGGCAAGCGTGCAGCCTGATGTGAGCTTCGTCATTGCCGCCTACAATGCCGAGGCGACAATCGATCGCGCGATCGCCAGCGCCGTCGCCCAGCGCAATGTCAGCGTCGAGGTTATCGTCGTCGACGACAGGTCGGGCGACCGGACGCTCGATCTGGCGAGATCCTATCCCGAAGACCTCGTACGCGTTGTCGCCCTTGCGCAAAACCGCGGCCCTGGCGGCGCCAGGAATGCCGGCCTTGAGCTTGCCCGCGGCAGGTGGGTCGCGGTCCTCGATTCCGACGACGCGGTCTATCCTGGGCGAATCTGCACGATGATTGAACGCGCTGAGAAAGCAGGCGCCGAGATCGCGGTCGATAATCTGCAGGTCGTTCGCGAGGACGGCGTTGCCGAAGAGACGATGTTCCCGGCCGACTATCTGGAAGGGCTCGGTGAAATCTCGCTGGCGGATTACATCGCCGGCAACGTAGTCTTCGAATCGAGATTCAATCTCGGCTATCTCAAGCCGATCTTCCAGCGCCGATTCCTGAACGAAAACGGGCTGCGTTACGATGAAAGCCTGATCATCGGCGAAGACTATATCCTGCTGGCCAATGCTCTGGCCGAAGGCGGCAAATGCGTGGTCGAGCCGACGACAGGCTATGTCTACCACATCCGCTCCGGTTCCATTTCCCGGGTGCTCGAGCTTCATCATGTCGAGGCGATGCGCAGGGCCGACGCCATCTTCGCCAGAACCCATTCCATGGATGCTGCGGCCGCGGCGGCGTTTGCCAGGCGCGCTCGCAGCCTGCGCCGGGCGGCATCATTCCTGTCGCTGGTCCAGCACATCAAGGCGCGGTCCCCGCTCAAGGCGATATGGACGGCGCTCAGCGATCCGGCGGCGGTTCGGCATATGAGCATGCCGATCGCCGTCCGGCTACGAAGGGTAGCGGCACAGTTTGCCGTAGTGGCGGGGAGGTGAAGGGCTGCAGGCGAATGAAGACAGTTTTCGCCGCCTGCGACAGGTTGAAATCGATCTCCTCAGAAGGAACATGCAATGAAAAAAGTCAGGAAGGCAGTCATACCGGTGGCGGGGCTTGGAACGCGGTTCCTGCCGGCGACCAAATCCATGCCGAAGGAAATGCTGCCGGTGGTCGACAGGCCTGTCGTGCAATATGCGGTGGATGAGGCGTTCGAGGCAGGCATCGAGCACATCGTCTTCGTCACCGGCCGTAACAAGGCGGTGATCGAGGACTATTTCGACCTACACCCTGAACTGATCGGAACCCTGGAGCAGAGCGGCAAGAAGGCGCAGCTCGAATCACTCGAGAGCCTGCTTCCTGTCGCCGGCGCAACGAGTTTCATCCGCCAGCAGTCGCCGCAAGGCCTCGGCCATGCCGTGTGGTGTGCGCGCGAAGTCATCGGCGACGAGCCCTTCGCATTACTTTTGCCGGACATGGTGTCCTTTGGAGCGCGCGGCTGTCTCGCCGAAGTCGCCGATCTTTATGCACAGACTGGCGCAAACGTCATCGCCGTCGAGCGTTGCGATCCGACCGAGACCAGCAAATACGGCATTGTCGGGCGCGGCGCGGATGTCGGCACGGGCTTCGAGGTGACGGCCATGGTCGAAAAGCCGGCTCCGGCCAACGCGCCGTCGAACTTCTACATCAACGGCCGCTACATCCTGCAGCCCGAGATATTCTCGCTGCTGGGCAGCCAGCAACGCGGCGCCGGCAACGAGATCCAGCTGACCGACGCAATGGTGCGCCTCGCACAGACGCAGGCCTTCTTCGCCCAGCCTTTCAACGGCCGCATGTTCGACTGCGGTTCGAAGGAGGGCTTCATCCACGCCAATGTCGCTTTCGCGCTGGCGCGGGAGGACATGAAGGGCCCGATCTTCGAGATGCTGCAGGAATTCGTCCGGTCGCATGAGCGTCGGGAAGAAGCCGCATAATGTCCATTTTTTCGAGGCATTGGGTGCGGCCGATGTGGCAGGACAGGCCGTTGGGCCACGCGCATCGCGCACTGTCCGGCGCAAGGTTTGCACCCTTTGTCCCGATCTTCGAGGCGGTAGCGCCTGCAAACTAGAATTGGACCGAAGATGAACTATGCCAATTTTCCTGTCGACAAGAGGACGCCATTGCCGACTTCGAGTGCGGCAAACGCCGAAGACTTCATCGACATCGAGCGCCTGCTTGGCATGGCCGCACGGCAGGCGAAAGTGGTTGCCGCCTGCGCCGTCATCGGTCTCTTTCTCGGCGTGCTCTATTTGCAGACCACGCCTCCTACCTACGTGGCGACGAGCAGCGTGCTGATCGACGAAGGGTTGAACAAGGTCGTCGACGACATTTCGGCGGCGTCGGTCAGCATGCAGACCGACTCCGCCGTTCTGAGCCAGATCGAAATTCTACAGTCGGCCAGGCTGGCGGGGGTGGTCGTCGACAAGCTGAAGCTCGATCAGAACGACGCTTTCATGAACCCTCCGACATCGGCCCTGTCGAAGGCCGCAAATTTTGTGCGTGGTATCATCCAGTCTGTCCGCCCCAAGCGCGCCGCGACCACAACCGATGTCAGTCAGCTTGATGCTGCGACGCGTGACGCGATCACCGCATCGTCGTCGCCCCGCGACTACGCAATCTTCAAACTGCAAAACCAACTCGATGCCGAGCGGATCGGCCGAAGCTTTGTCATCAGCATCTCCTTTCAGGCGACGGATCCGGCTCTTGCGACCGCCATCACCAAGGCCTACGCCGACGCCTATCTCGCCGATCAGCTCGATGCCAGCTTCGATGCGACCGAGCGGGCGGCGGTCTGGCTGCAAGGCCGGCTGACCGAGCTTCGTGAGAGCTCGCAGGCGGCCGCACTGGCGGTCGAAAAGTTCAGGGCCGAACATGGATTGGCCGTCAATGACGGCCAGCTGATCAGCGACAAGCAATTGTCCGATCTCAACACTCAGCTGATCGTCGCGCAGGCCGATACCGCACGTGCCGGCGCCCGCTATCAGCAGTACAAGTCGATCGTCGAAAGCGGCTCGGACAACGCGTTCAAGGACGCCGCGATATCGAACGACCAGCCGAGCAGTTCCGTCATCACGACGCTGAAAAACCGCTATCTCACTGTCGCCAAGCGGCAGCAGGACGTCGAAGCCAATTTCGGCCCGCAACATCCGCAGGCCGTCGCGCTTGCCAAAGAGAAGGCCGACATATCGGCGCAGATTTTCGGCGAGCTGAAGCAACTGACCGAAAGCTACCGCAACGAATACGAGGTCGCTCTGGCGCGCGAGACCGCGCTCCGCGCAAATGTCGCCTTGGCGGCAGGCAAGAGCTCCATCGACAACCAGTCGCAGGTCAAGCTGCGTGAACTGGACCAGAAGGCGACGGCGCTCTCGACGCTCTATCAGACATTCCTGAACCGCTATGAGGAGGCCGCACAGCAGCAATCCTTCCCGGTCGGCAAGATCCGGGTCATCTCCGACGCGACGATGCCACAGTCGGCCGCGACACCGCGGACGGCCATCGTGCTGGGGCTTTCGCTGGCGCTTGGCATAATGATGGGGGCCGGGGTTGGGGGCCTGAATGAATTCAGGGAACGGTTCTTCAGGACCGGCGAGGATGTGCGCGATCGCGTCGGCCTCAAATTCCTCGGCTACCTGCCGGTCATCGGCAAGGCTGGCAAGGACGACCAGCGCGACGGCGGTCAGCCCGACGTCAAGGTCGCCGAATCCAAGATCGCCAAGTCGTCCAAATCCCAGTCCTCCAAAACATTGTCGGCAGCCGAAAAACGTGCGCGCATGCGGGTCACCGTCGATGCACCGGCATCGATGTTCTCCGAGACGCTGCGCAACGCCAAGATCGCCTTCGACGTGGTGATGGAAGGCCAGGGCAGCCGGGTCATTGGCGTGGTCTCGGTGCTTCCCGGCGAAGGGAAGTCGACGGTGGCGGCCAATCTTGCCGGGCTGCTGGCCGCCAACGGATCGAAAACGCTGCTGATCGACGGCGACCTGCGCAACCCCGGCCTCAGCCGCAGCCTTGGCATGGAGGCCGAGCAGGGCCTGATGGAAGCGGTGGTGAGCGGGCGGACCTGGCAGTCGGTCGGCAAGATCGACCGGCAGACCAAGCTGGCGATCATCCCGGCCGTCCTGCGTGGCCATTTTTCGCATACCAGCGAGCTTCTGTCTTCGGCCGGCATGCGGCGCTTCATCGACAACGCCAAGGAAACCTTCGAATACATCATCGTCGATCTGCCGCCGCTCGGGCCCGTCGTCGACGCCAAAGCCTTCGCTCCGCTTGTCGACGGCTTCGTGCTGGTCACCGAGTGGGGACGCACGCCGCGTGCAATGGTGCAGTCGGTGCTGAGCTCGGAGCCCTATATCGCCAAGAAGATCATTGGTGCGGTCCTGAACAAGGTTGAACTGAAGAAACTGGCCAAGTATGGCTCGATCGGCGGCTCCGAAAAATTCTTCGACAGATATTCGAGCTATTACCTGGAAAAATCGGCAGCGCGCACAAAGGCGGCTGCCTGAGCGACGATATCGCGCTCTAGGAAAATATCAGTCTGGCGCGTTTGTCGGCGATCCTGACGGCGGTCAGCCGGCCGCTTTGGAAGGCGCCGGTGTCTATGCCAAGCCGGCGTCCCTCGAGCTTCGGAACCTCGACCGGCGTATGCCCGTGCACCACATAGCGGTCGAGAAGATGCGCGGCTTCGAAGAAGTCCGAACGGATATTCAGCAGGTCGTCCTCGTCTTGCGCGGCGAGGTCGATGCCGGGCCTGATGCCGGCATGAACGAACACGAATTTCGCCGAACAGACCATGACCGGCAGCGCGCGCATGAAGCTGATGTGGTCGGCTGGAATGATTTCCCGAATGCGCTTGTCGACCTCCTCGCTTGAACCGTAGAGATCGGCCATGCGCGACGGGTCGACGCCGTAGGAAAACAGCGTTTGCAGGCCGCCTATCGCCAGCCACGACTCTCTCGAAAGGATCCCGTCGAGGTAGTTCAGCATCACGACTTCGTGGTTACCGGCAAGGCAGATGCGCTGGAAGCCTTGGAGTGGCGGCGCCAGCAGATGATCGAGCACACGCGCCGACTGAGGCCCACGATCGACGTAGTCGCCGAGCATGATGATCAGCTTGCGCCCTTCGAAAGACGCAGAATCGAGCCGGATCTTCTGCTCCAGGGAGCGAAGCTCCTTATAGCAGCCATGCACGTCGCCGATCGCATAGACGACTGTGTCCCGGATATCGATCTCGAGCCGCTGGCGCGCCGCGGTCCGGGGCTTTCTCGATGGCTGGAACAGGGTCACGAATGGCGTCTCGTATGGCTATGAATGCGCCTCGATCTCGAAACAACATGGCGACGCAGCGCGTGGATACCACGTCTGGCACCGGTCGTTCCATACCGGAGCTTCGGATGCCGACGGGATGCAGCGCGACGCGACCGGAAACGTCCGGCCGCGGATGATTTGCGCCGTCGGGTTTGAGTCCTTACAGGCCGATACCGCGGCCCTTCAGTGCGGCGGTGATCTCGTCGAGGATGGCCGGATCGTCGATCGTTGCCGGCATGGTCCATTCCTCCTTGTCGGCGATCTTCTGCATGGTGCCGCGCAGGATCTTGCCGGAGCGTGTCTTCGGCAGGCGATTGATCGTCACCACCGTCTTGAAGGCGGCGACCGGACCGATCCGTTCGCGCACCAAGGCGACCACCTCGTTTTCGATCATGCCGGCGTCGCGGTCGACGCCGGCATTCAGCACGACGAAGCCGAGCGGAACCTGGCCTTTCATAGCATCGGCAATGCCGACGACGGCGCATTCGGCGACGTCGGGATGCGCGGCCAGAACCTCCTCCATGGCGCCGGTCGATAGCCGGTGGCCGGCGACATTGATGATGTCGTCGGTGCGAGCCATGACATAGAGATAGCCGTCCTCGTCCATCATGCCGGCATCCGCGGTCTTGTAGAAGCCGGGGAATTCCTCGAGATAGGCTTGGCGAAACCGCTCGTCGGCGTTCCACAGCGTCGGCAGGCAGCCGGGGGGCAACGGCAATCTGACCACGACATTGCCGAGCGCGCCGCGCTTCACCTCATGGCCTTCATCGTCGAGCACGCGGATGTCGTAGCCGGGCATCGGCACGCCGGGCGAGCCGTATTTGACCGGCAGCAGGCCCAGTCCGGCGGGGTTGATGGTCATCGGCGAGCCGGTCTCGGTCTGCCACCAATGATCGACTACCGGCACGTTCAGCTTCTGCTCCGCCCATTTGATGGTTTCCGGATCGGCGCGCTCGCCGGCAAGGAACAAAGTGCGGAACCTCGACAGGTCGTATTTCGGGAGGAATTCGCCCCTTGGGTCTTGTCCCTTGATGGCGCGGAAGGCGGTTGGCGCGGTGAACAGCGCTACGACAGCGTGCTCGGCGATCACCCGCCAATAGGTGCCGGCATCGGGCGTGCCGACCGGCTTGCCCTCGAACAGGATGGTCGTGCAGCCATGCAGCAGCGGGCCGTAGACGATGTAGGAATGGCCGACCACCCAGCCGACATCGGAAGCCGCCCAGAACACTTCGCCCGGCTTGACGCCGAACTCGTTTTCCATCGACCATTTCAGCGCGACCATATGGCCGCCATTGTCGCGCACGATGCCCTTCGGCTGGCCGGTCGTGCCCGACGTGTAGATGATGTAAAGCGGATCGGTGGCAAGCACCGGAACACAGTCGACATTGGCGCCGGCGGCCCGCTCGCGCGCCACGGCGTCGGCATAGTCGATATCGTGATTTTCCCTGAGCTCGCAGCGCAGCTGGTCGCGTTGCAGGATGAGGCAGGTTTCGGGCTTGTGCCGCGACATCTCGATCGCCTTGTCGAGCAGCGGCTTATAGGCAACGACGCGCCCTGGCTCCAGGCCGCAGGACGCGGAGATGATCAGCTTCGGCTTGGCATCGTCGATGCGGGTGGCGAGCTCATGCGACGCAAAGCCGCCGAAGACCACCGAATGCACGGCGCCGATGCGAGCGCAGGCGAGCATCGCGAAGGCTGCTTCCGGCACCATCGGCATGTAGATGATGACGCGATCGCCCTTTTGAATGCCGCGATTCTTGAGCACCGAGGTAAGCGCAACCACCTCGCGCTTCAACTCGGCATAGGTGAATTTCCTGATGGTCCCGGAAATCGCGCTGTCATGTATCAACGCCATCTGGTCGGCACGGCCGCCCGCCACATGGCGGTCGACGGCATTGAAGCAGGTGTTGCATGAGGCACCATTGAACCACCGGCCATAGACGCCGGCATTGGCATCGAAAACGGTCTCAAAGGGCGAGAACCAGTCGATTGCGCTCGCTGTATCGGCCCAGAATTTTTCCGGGTCGCGTTTCCAGCCGTCATAGACCTCGTGGTAGCGTGACGCCATCCAGCTTCCTCCCCAGAAATGTTTGCTGCCGTTGAAATAGCGTATGCTGCTTTCTGTAACCATGTATTTGTGCTTTTCGTTTGCCGTCGTTCTAGTTTGACGGCAAGTGCAGGGGTCCTCGTGGTCTACGGGCTGATATCGGCCGAATTTTCGACATTGGGGGCAGGGCGCGATGAAACTGCGATACGAGCTTGGATTTGCTGTCGTTGCGACGCTGGCCCTGATGATTGCTTCAGCTGCTCAGGCCGGCGATGCGGCGGCACGGCGCATCATCGGCTTTTCGCCCGACGGCAACTATTTCGCCTTCGAGCAATACGGCACGCTCGACGCCGGTGCTTCGGATTCGGGCTGGTCGGAGATCGAAATCATCGACACCCGCACCGATGAGTTCGTCGGCGGCAAGCCGATCCTCATCGTCGACGAGATGGAGGATGCGACGCTGACGCTTGCGCAGGCGAGGGCACAGGCCGCCGAGCAGGCGGCGCCCTTGCTGGCCAAATATGCCATAGCGCCGCGCGGCGAGCGGACTGCCTTCGACAAGTTCACCTTTCCAGACGACATGGTCGACTACAACGACATTGCGCGTCTCGAGCAGGTCTCGCAGAAATGGCTTTCGCCGACCCATGACGAGCTTGGCATCTCGACCTTCCAGCTCGACCAGATCCTTGCCGACAGCACGGCGGATTGTTCAGCGAGTTTCGACGGGGCGCAGCAAGGCGAGACGACCGGCAAGGCGCTCGGTTTCCGCCTGACGCTGCAGGATCAGGACGGTAAGCCGATCAAGGTGCTGCACGAGGACAAGGCCGTACCCGGTCCGAGGAATTGCCCGACGTCCTACAGCCTGTCGGAATCCTACGCCTTCACCCCTGACGGCAAACCAGGCGTGCTTGTCGTGCTCGTGCAGCGCTTCAGCCAGGGATTTGAAGGGCGTGACCGCCGTTTCATCGCCGTGACCGGGCGGACGCGTTGAAAACGGCGCGCTGAACAGTCCTGTACCCGAGTTGCCCGCCTAAAGCGGCAGCGCAGCGAGCATAAGTCCGACACCGCCGGCGATCAGCAAGGCGGCTGCAAACATCTTCCCATGACGCTCGAACCCCGTCGGCGCCCGATCCCAATTGTAACGCATGCGCAACTCCCCAAACCCCGCCGATTCCTTATCTTACCTTGGGTGAGGAGGGCAACTGTCTGACGATGCGCGGCGTTGCCGATGTCGATCTTGTCACCGACTATTTCTGAGATATCCCCGCCATGGCGCTACATACCCCAACGCAGCGCGGCCGTATGCACTGGTGCATCCCACAATGCAGCGGCCTCATCGTCGAGCATGCTCAGCGTGATCGAACAGCCGGCCATGTCGAGTGAAGTGACATAGGAGCCGACCA
The DNA here is from genome assembly GCF_040321795.1 of Mesorhizobium sp. M0244. NCBI lineage: Bacteria > Pseudomonadati > Pseudomonadota > Alphaproteobacteria > Hyphomicrobiales > Phyllobacteriaceae > Mesorhizobium > Mesorhizobium sp. M0244. Next base: position 60,163 of record NZ_JAMYSE010000012.1, read on the forward strand.
GCGAACGGGCCACCGTCACGCCGTGCTTCTCGAAGATTTTGCGGGCGCTGTTGTACATCAGATAGAGCTCCATCAGCGGCGTGCCGCCGAAGCCGTTGACGAAGAGCAGTGCCTGACCCCTGGCGCTGTCGCCCAGATCGCCGAGGATCGCGGTGCAGATCTCCTCGGCGATGGCGTCAGCGCTCTTCAACGTGTCGCGCCGCCTTCCCGGTTCGCCATGGATGCCGACGCCGAACTCCATCTCGCCGTCGCCGATGTCGAAGGTCGGCTTGCCCGCCGCCGGCACGGTGCAGCTGGTCAGCGCCACGCCCATCGAGCGCGTCGCGCCGTTGACGCGCTCGCCGAGCGCCTTCAACGGCTCCAGTGCCATGCCTTGCTCGGCCGCGGCGCCGACAATCTTTTCCACCACCAGCGTGCCGGCGACGCCGCGCCGGCCGGTGGTGTAGGACGAGTTTTCGACCGCGACATCGTCATTGGTCACGATTTGCATGACGCCCTCCGAGATTTCAGCGGCCATGTCGAAATTCATCACGTCGCCCTCGTAGTTCTTGACGATGAACAGGCAGCCGGCGCCCGTGTTGACGACTTCAGCCGCCGCCATCATCTGGTCCGGCGTCGGCGAGGTGAACACCTGGCCGGGGCAGGCGGCATCCAGCATGCCATGTCCGACGAACCCGCCATGCAGCGGCTCGTGACCCGAGCCGCCGCCGGAGATCAGCGCCACCTTGCCCGACTTGAGCAGCTTGCGGCGGACGAATTTGTGTTCGTCGCCAAGCGCCAGGATATCGGCATGCGCGGCAACGAAGCCGTCGAGGCTCTCGGTCAGCACCGTATCGACCGAATTCAGAAATTTCTTCATGGCTGTCCTCCCGAAATAGCCCAGCGTCAGCTGCCCCTGCCGGCAATGCTGGTGATCTTCTGGATGAAATCATTGACCGCCCGGTCGAGCGCCGCGTTCTGCTTGTCGTCGCCGAAATCGGGAACGATTAGCGAGACATGCCGTGTCTTGCGCATGCCTGACGCCACCGACATCCTTCCCGGATGCGCCAGATGGTAGGCGGCAAGAAAATGATCGCGTTCGGCCGGGCTGAAATGGCAGACAGAGAAGATAGCCGGCAAATGCTTCGACGGGATCGGCGTCGAATAGGCCGGGCTGGAAATCTGCGTGACGAAACTGCGATGCTTGCCCAGCGCGTCGGCGAGGCGCTGGCGCATGCCGGACGGGCGCTGGTCGATCACCTGCGACAGGATTGTCTTGTAGGCGCGGATCGCCTCTTCGGGGCCGGATTGAGACGCCTTGTCTGCCATGCCGGCGCCTAGATCGACATGTCCGCGATGGCCGCCTTGGCCATGGCGAGTTGGGCGGGAGCGACGGAGAGATCACGCAGGCCGGCTTCGAGCAGCGCCGGGATCGAGGCTGGGTCGCCGCCGGCATCGCCACACAGGCTGACCGGGATCTTGTGCTCGCGGCCGAAGCCGGCAACCGAGGCGATCAGCCGGAGAACGGCACGGTGCCTGACGGAATTCAGATGCGCGACCGACGCATTGTCACGAGCGGCGGCCATCACATATTGGGTCAAATCGTTCGATCCGATCGAGAAGAAAGCGGCCCTGGCGAATGCCTCCGGCGCAATAGCCACCGAAGGCACCTCGACCATGATACCAAGCGGCGGCATCCTTTGCTCGATACCGCGTGCGGAAAGGCCGGCCTGCTCTTCCGCGAACAGCGTCGCGGCGCGCTCATACTCTTCCGGGACGGCGATCATCGGGAACATCACCTTCAGATTGCCGTGCACGGCGGCGCGTAGCAAGGCGCGGATCTGCACGCGAAAGACCTCCGGACGCGCCAGCGACAGCCTGATCCCTCGCAGGCCGAGGAAGGGATTGGTTTCCTCGACGGTGAGGCCCGGCACAGGCTTGTCGCCGCCCGCATCGACTGTGCGGATGGTCACGGGTCTGTCGCCTGCCCATTCCAGCACCTTGCGGTAGGCGCGATATTGCGTCTCCTCGTCCGGCAGCGTCTTGCCGAACAGGAATTCGGTCCGCATCAGCCCGACACCGTCGCAAGTCGCGACATCAATGCTGTCGACATCGGATGGATCGGCGATGTTGACCTGCACCCGGACCGCTACGCCGGTCTTCGTTGCTGCCGGCCGCGTCAGATAGGCTGCCGCTTTGTCGCGATGCGCCGCGAACGACGACGATGATCGCCGGAATGCATCGATCTCCGCTTTCGACGGCGCCAACACAATGCCGCCATGCTCAGCGTCGAGCAGCGCGATTTCGGCAAGGTGAGCCGGCGAAGCACCGAACCCGGCCGGCCCAAGACCCACTACCATGGGTACGCCGCGCGATCGCGCCAGCATGGCGACATGGCTTGCGACACTTCCGGCTTTAAGCGCTATGCCGCCGCCGGCACTCCAGTCGGTTTCGAGGAAGCGCGTCGGTGCGATATCCTCGCCGTAGAAGATTGCACCCGCCGGGGCGGCAATGTCGCCGCCCCCGGTCAGCGCGCGCAGCACCTGGTCGCGTATATCGCGCATGTCGGCGGCGCGAGCCCGGAAATAGTCCTCATCGGATGTTTCGTAGCCGGCTATCTCGGCGTCGAGTGCTTGCCGCCAGGCCCTATCAGCGGCTGTGCTCTCGGCAATGTGCGAAAAGGCCGGACCGGTCAGCGCGTCGTCCTCCAGCATGGCGAGCTGGAATTCGAGGATCTCGGACGCCTCGCCGTCACTGGTTTCGATCAATGCGGCGAGCCGGCCTGCGGCAATGCCGATGGCGGTCTCAAGCGCCGCCTTCTCGTCCGCGGCACTCGCCTTGCGGACATAACGCACAGCAGCCTGATCCAGGTCGAACAGCGGCCCCTCGGCATAGCCGGCCGATGCCGAAATGCCCTGCAGCCTAAGCGGTTCGGGCATGGTCCTTGCCTTCGTCGAAATCGCGCCGCACCAGCTCGACCAGCGCGCCGACCGCCTCGCCGGCGCCGTCGCCCTTGGCCCTGATATGCAGGACAGTACCTTTCGGCGCCTTCGCTGCCATCACCTTGACGATGCTCTTGGCGTCGAACCACGGCCCGTTGGCGGCGACCGCCACTTCGACCTCGGCCGAAAACGTCTTGGCAAGCTTGGTGAATTTCACCGAGGGGCGCGCATGCAGTCCAACCTCATGGGTGATCAGGACGCTGGCTTCGGCTGCTGCGGACATGCTGTCAAAATTCCCGTTCGTTCACGACGGCGACAATTCGTGCGCCGTCGCCACCACTTCCCTGAGCGAGGCGCCGCCGGAAGCCTCGGTCGCCGCCATCACCGCGCCTTCGACGATCGGCGCATTGCAGACGATGATCTTCTGGGCGCGTGGTTCGCCGATCATTTCGACCGCCATCTCGCTATTGGTCTCGGCGCCGCCGAGGTCGACGAGGATTGCGACACCCGCCTCCGACCAGGCCTTGTCGATGGCGCCTATGATCGCCTCGACATTGGTTCCCAGCCCGCCATGGCCGTTTCCGCCGCACCATGCAAGCGGCACTTCGTCGCCGACCATCTGCCGCACCATGTCTGCGGTGCCTTCGGCGACCAGCGGCGAATGCGATACGATGACGATGCCGACATTGCTCATGCGCGCCCCTCGATTGCTTCGGCGACGGCCCGCACCAGAAGTGCGGTCGAGCGTGCTCCGGCATCCATATGGCCGATCGAACGGTCGCCAAGGAAGGAGGCGCGTCCGCGCAAGGCCTTCATCGGCACGGTCGCCTCGGCTGCATTGTCAGCAATATCGACGATTTCCCCTGCTGTCTTTCCCCGCAGCAGGGCTTCATGCACCGGCTGCAGCACGTCGAGCATGGTCTTTTGCCCGGCCTGCGACTTGCCTCTGGCGGCCACCGCTTCGATTGCCTTGCCGAAGGCTGCGGCCAGATTGGCGCGATTCGGCACGGCGGAAATCTCCTTGCCGAGCGCCATGAACAGCGTGCCGAACAAGGGCCCGGAAGCTCCGCCGACCGTCATCACCAGTTTGGTGCCGATCGCCTTCAGCGCCTCGGGCAACGGCTTTGCCGCGAACGCGTCGGCCTCGGCCCGCACTGCCTCGAAGCCGCGTTTCATGTTGAGCCCATGGTCGCCGTCGCCGATCGCCTGGTCGAGCCTGGTCAGCTCTTCGGCATGGGCGGCGATCGTGTTTGCCGCCGCCTTGATCAGCCTGGAAAGATCCGCTGCCGCCATGTCACCCATGCTCCTGGCCCCTGCGCTGACGGCAGTACGAGAAAATTGCGTATCCGGCAATTGAAGCATCCTCCGCTCCGTCAGGCGGTTTCTAGCAACGCGGCGAGGGCAGTGAAGACCTCGGCGACGGCAAAGGCGCCGGGGTCGACCACGCCGTCGAGATGACTGCCGATATAGACGGACCGCCCAGCCTTGGCCTTGCGCATGGCAGCGGTGGCCTCGGCGCCGCTTCGCGCCGCGACCGCCGCGTCCTCCAGACTGCCGCTATCCAGCGCCTTCAAAGCGGGTTCCAGGGCATCGATCATCGTGCGATCGCCGACCCTCGCTCCGCCATAGAAGGACATCCGATCGAGGCCGGCGAGCAACGCCTTGGTAAGAGTCGCGCCGGACGCCAACGCCTGCGCGGCGGCGGTGAAGAAGATCGACAGCAGCACGCCGCTGGAGCCGCCCATGCTGGCGCTCAGGATGTCGCCCACGGTGGCGAGGGTTGCGGCAGGGTCGGCGAGCGGCAGTGTCTCAAGGCGGCTAAGCACGCTGCGCGCACCGGCCGCCACCGTCGATCCAGTGTCGCCGTCTCCCGCCTTGGCGTCCAGTCCGTTCAACGTGCCTTCAAGCGAGATCAGCCGTTCGCAGATCGCGATGATCAGCCGCTCGCTGCGCGCATCCTGGCTGGCTTTCGACGCGTTGCCCGGGCCGGCGGCTTTGGCCACCGGGACGATGCTCACTGGGCGAACGGCTCTTGCCGGCATCCAGGCGTGAGGCCCGACCGGCGCTCGCAACGCCGCTTCGCGCGGCGCATCGAGCCGGATCAGCGACAGGGAAAAACCGTTCATGTTGAGCGCCGTCATAAGCTGCCCGGGCCCGATCGTCAGCGTCACCTTTCGTGCCAGCGGTGAAGCCAACACCGCATTGGCGACAAGCAACATTTCCAGCGGTGGCACCGAACCGAGATTGTTGATCAGCAAGGCGTAGTCGCTGGCGGGATCGAGCCGCGCGGCAAGGCGCTCCGACATGATCGCGACCAGTCTTTCGGCACTTTGCACCGCAATCCGCTCAACGCCCGGTTCGCCATGAATGCCGAGGCCGAGTTCGGCGTCGTCGGCGCCAAATCTTTCTTCATGGCTCTGACCGGGGATCGAGCAGGATGACAGCGATATGCCGAGGGAAACGATATCCGCCGCCGCGGCCCGCGCCGCCGCTGCGACCGCCGCCAGATCAATGCCTGCTTCCGACAGATGGCCGGCGATCTTGTGCACGAGCAAGGTGCCGGCAACGCCGCGCGGCTGGGCAATGTCCGGGAGGGCGATGTCGTCGGCGACAATCACCATCTCGACGCGAAAGCCTTCGGCGCGCGCCTTCTCGGCGGCCAGCCCGAAGTTGAGGCGATCGCCCGTGTAGTTCTTGACGATCAGCAGGCACCCGGCGGGACCGGTCACGGCGCGGATCGCCGCCAACACCGCTTCCACGCTCGGCGAAGCAAAGATCTCGCCTAATACCGCCGCCGTCAGCATGCCCATGCCGACAAAGCCGGCATGGGCGGGTTCGTGCCCGGTCCCGCCGCCGGAGACGATGCTCACTCTGCTCTTGTCCCAGTCCGCACGGAGAACGACTTTGATCTCGGGATAGCCGTCGAGGCGAGCGAGATCACCGGCGCCGATCGTGCCGAGAAAACCGTCCAGGGCTTCGGTGACGATCGTGTCCCTGCGATTGAAAAAATGCTTCATCGAATTCGTCCAGTTCTGTGCCCGAAATCGTCAGTCAGAATTGCAAGCATGCTAGGAAAAACCGCTCACGTCAGCCTTCGCCCGTCGGCGCCGAAATACAGCGGCGAGCGATAGCGGATCATGATCTTGTCGCCCTGCGCCAGATCGGTGTCGGGGTCGGTCAGCGTCACCAGCTTCCTGGTCCCCACCGTCACGTGCAGATGGTTCTGGTCGCCGAGATGCTCGACCCAGTCGACGACACCGTCGGCATGGCCGTTCGCGGCCTTCGCGATCGAGAGATGTTCGGTGCGCGCTCCGATGGTCTCCGTTCCCGCCGGCGCGCCCGCATCCGGCAGCAGCCCGACCGGCAACAAATTGATTGCCGGCTGGCCGAGCCTGGCAGCGACATGAAGGTTTGCCGGCTCAGAATAGATCGTGCGCGGCGAACCGATCTGCACCAGCACGCCGTCGGCGAGGATGCCGATGCGGTCGGCCATGGTCATCGCTTCGATCTGGTCGTGCGTGACGTAAAGCATTGTGGCGCCGAGCTCGGCCTGGATGCGCTTCAGCTCGAGCCTGAGATCGGCACGCAGCTTGGCGTCGAGCGACGACAGCGGCTCGTCCATTAGGTAGATCGAAGGTTTGCGCACCAGCGCGCGGCCGATGGCGACGCGCTGCATCTCGCCGCCGGAGAGTTTGGTCGAGCGATTGGAGAGCTTGTGGTGGATACGCACCATCTTGGCCACGTCCTCGACGCGGCGGCGGATCTGGTCCTCCGGCATTTTCCGCGCCGGCGAGCGCAGCGGAAAGGCGAGATTGTCGTAGACCGACAGATGCGGATAGAGCGAATATTGCTGGAAGACGAAAGCGGTGTCGCGCTCGGCCGGCGACAGCGTCGTCGTGTCGTGCCCGGCAATATGGATCGAGCCCGCCTCCGGCCGCTCCAGCCCGGCGATCAGCCTGAGCGTCGTCGTCTTGCCGGCGCCGGTCGGCCCGAGCAGCACGACGAATTCCCCGTCGGCAATATGCAGGTCGAGATTGTCGACGGCGATATGCTCGCCAAAAGCCTTGGTCACGCCTTTGATGTGAACGTCAGCCATGATGCGCTCTTCCCTGAGAGGCCGCGTCATGGATTTCGGTGCGCACCGCACGGCCGGATCCTTGTTCGAACAGCGACAGCCGCGCGCTGCTCAGCGCCAAGCCGACATGATCGCCCGGATTAAGCCGGATTTCGGCTGGCACCCTGGCCTTGATGATGCCGTCCGCCGTCTCCACCGCCACGATCTGCGTGGTGCCGAGATATTCCGTGCCATAAATGGCGCCACGCAGCTTCGAAGTATCATCGAAGCGGATGTGCTCCGGCCGGATGCCAAGCGCCATCTCGGCCGGAGCGATATCCTCGCGCACCTCCGGCACAGCCACCTTGGCGCCCTGCACCACGATCTCCTTGGCGCCCTTTGAAAGCCCGCCGCCGAAGCCGAGGAAATTCATCGGCGGCGAGCCGATGAAGTCGGCGACGAACATCGTTGCCGGCCGGTCGTAGATCTCACGCGGCGTGCCGAACTGCTCGATGACGCCATGGTTCATCACCGCGATCTTGTCGGCCATCGACATCGCTTCCATTTGGTCATGCGTGACATAGACGGTGGTCGCGTGGATGCGGTTGTGCAGCTCGCGCAGCTCATGGACCATCAGGTCGCGGAATTCGGTGTCGAGCGTGCCGAGCGGCTCGTCCATCAGGAAGCATTTTGGCCGCCGCACGATGGCGCGGCCGAGTGCCACGCGCTGGCGATCGCCGCCGGCAAGGCCGGAGACGGATTTGTTGAGCAGATGGTCAATCCGCAAAAGCTTCGCCGTCTCTCCCACCCGGGTCCGGATTTCGGCGCGCGGCATGCCTTGCGCCAGCAGCGGAAAACCGATGTTCTTCCTCACATTCATGTGCGGATAGAGCGCAAACAGCTGGAATACGAAGGCGATGTCGCGCTCGCGGGCGCGCCGCATAGTGACGTCTTCGCCGCCAAGCAGGATCTTGCCGCCGGTCGGCAGTTCGAGCCCGGCGATCATGCGCAACGTCGTCGTCTTGCCGCAGCCCGATGGGCCCAGCATTACGAAGAACTCGCCGTCCTCGACGACGAAGTTGGAATCCTGCACGGCGACGAAATCGCCGAATGCCTTCCTCAGATGTTCAACCCTGATCTCGGCCATCGTCTACTCCGGAAATTTCGAGACGATGATGAACATCGCCGTGCCGGCCAGCATGGTGATGAAGGAATAGGTGTAAAGCGCCAGCGCGAAGGGTTGGAACAGCATCAGGAAGCCGATGGCGATGATCGCCGTGGCCACGTTTTCCATCAGCCCGCGCCTGGCCCAGACAGGCCAGCGCGATTTGCGTTTTGCGGTCAGGCTCATTTGCGTACCGCGCCGAAGGTGATGCCGCGCAGCAATTGCTTGCGAAGCAGGATGGTGAAGACCAGGATCGGCACCAGGAAGATCGTCGTGCCGGCCGCGACCGCCGGCCAGTCCTGGCCGCCTTCGCCGATGATGGTCGGGATGAAGGGTGGCGCGGTCTGCGCCGTGCCCGAGGTCAGCAGCGCGGCGAAGGCATATTCGTTCCAGGCAAAGATCAGGCAGAAGATGGCGGTCGCGGCAATGCCGGTGGTCGCCTGCGGCAGCACGGTGCGCCAGAACGCCTGCAGCCTGGTGTAGCCGTCGATCATCGCCGCCTCTTCATATTCGCGCGGGATCTCGTCGATGAAGCCTTTCAACAGCCAGACTGCCAGCGACACGTTGACCGCCGTATAGAGCAGGATCATGCCGAGCGCCGTGTCCGACAGGCCAAGCTCGCGATACATCAGGTAGATCGGGATTGCGACCGCGATCGGCGGCATCATGCGCGTCGACAGGATGAAGAACAAAAGGTCGTCGGCAAGCGGCACCTTGAAGCGCGAAAAACCATAGGCCGACAGCGTGCCGAGGAACACCGCGCAGAAGGTTGAGCCGAAGGCGATGATCAGCGAATTGAGGAAGCGCGGCATGAAGTTCGACGGGCCGGCGATCACCATGTTGCGCTTGCGCACCGTCTCGTCGCACAGGCCCGTCGCCGGCCCCAGCGAGTTGATGTATTCCGGCGTTTGCCTGGTCCGCGTCGTGAACAGGTTGCAGTAGCCTTCGAGGCTAGGCTGGAACAGGATCTTTGGTGGATAGGCGATCGAATCCGGTGGCGTCTTGAAGCTGGTGGCGAAGATCCACAGCAGGGGCACGATCGAGATCAGCGCATAAAGCACGATGATCGTGCCGGCGACGCGCTTCGACGTGGCCGAGGGTGCTACGACAGAATGGGCTGACGTCAGGCTCATCTCTGCTTCACCTTGTTGAGCGCTTTGACGTAGATGTTGGCAAGGCCGAACACCGCGACGAACAGGATGATAGCGAAGGCCGAGGAATAGCCCGTCCGCCAGCTTTCGAAGGCCTGCCGCTTCAGCGTGATCGAGGCCACTTCGGTGGTCGATCCCGGCCCGCCGCCGGTGAGCAGATTGACCATGTCAAACATCTTGAAGTTCTCGATGCCGCGAAACAGCACCGCCAGCATGATGAAGGGCAGCGCCATCGGCAGGGTGATCGACCAGAACTGCCGCCAATTGGAGGCGCGGTCGACCTCGGCCGCCTCATAGATGTATTCGGGGATCGAGCGCAGGCCGGCGAGGCAGATCAGCATCACGTAAGGCGTCCACATCCAGGTATCGACGATGATGATCGACCATGGCGCGAGCGACACGTTGGAGAGCATGCTGATCTCGGTTGCCGGAATGCCGGTGACGAACGAGACGGCATAGGCGAACAGCCCGATCTGCGGCTCGTAGAGAAAGCGCCAGAAATTGCCGACCACCGCCGGCGATAGCATCATCGGCACCAAGATGATGGTCGTCCAGAACGCGTGGCCGCGGAACTTGCGGTCGATCAGCCAGGCCAGCGTAAAGCCGATCAGCGTCTGCAGCAGGATGGTCCAGAACACGAAATGCGCCGTCGTCTGCATGGCGATCCAGATATCCTGGTCGGCGAGGATGCGCTTGTAGTTGGCCAGCCCGAGGTTCTTCACCACCTCATTGGGACGATTGGCGCGAAAATTGGTGAAGGACAGATAGATTGCCCAGAACAGCGGGAAGATGTTGATGGCTAAAAGCAACAGGATCGTCGGCGAGATGAACAGCCAGGCGAGGCCCTTGTCGCTGATGCCCCGGACCTTGCGGGCCAACGGCTCGGGCGTAGCCCGGGCAACGCTGTCCGCAGTCCGATTGAGCATGGTCAGTCCTGCTTCGGTCACTTCGATCGTCTCGACAATGGAATTTATCTGAACTGTGTCCCGTGCCAAGGGCGGCACGGGACGGTTCGGTCATGGGCTCGGGAGGAGCCGGTTACATTTTGCCGTCGTCCTGGAACACCTCGGTCCAGTCCTTGACCAGGCCGTCGAGCGCGTCCTTGGCCGAGCCCTGGCCGGCAACGACATAGTCGTGGAAGCGCTTCTGCGATGCCTGCAACAGCGGGGCATAGCTTGGCTCGGCCCAGAAGTCCTTCACGATGGCCATAGAGTCGAGGAAGGTCTGCGCGTAGGGCTGGCTGGCCGGGAAGCCCGGGTCCTTGACGACTGCATTCAGGCAGGAATAGCCGCCGAGCGACCACCATTTGGACTGCACGTCCTTGTTGGCGAACCATTTGATGTATTTGAGCGCGGCTTCCTGCTTGTCGGAATAGGAGACCACCGAGATGCCCTGGCCGCCGAGCTGGGCGAACTGGTCGCCGTCCGGACCCTTGGGATTGACGAAGTAGCCGATCTTGTCGCCGCCGACATTCTCGTCCTTCTGCAAGCCTGGCCAGGTGAAGGCGAAGTTCATATGCATCGCCACCTGGCCGGATTTGAAGGCATCGACGCCTTCACCCATGTAGCTGTTCGAAGCGCCCGGAGGGGTGCAGCAATCATAGAGCGCCTTGTAGAACTCCAGCCCCTTCACCGATTTCTCGGAGTTGACGAAGCCTTCCATCTCGTAGGGCTTTTTCGGGTTCTCGTACTGGAAGCCGAAGCTGTAGAGCACGTCCATGGCGCCCATGGTGATGCCTTCGGAGCCCCGCTCGGTATAGATCGAGGCGCCATAGACGGTCTTGCCGTCGATCTCGCGCTTCTGGAAGAATTCGGCAATCTGCTTCAGCTGGTCGAAGGTCGTCGGAGGGCCGAGATCCCAACCGTATTTCTCTTTGAATTCCTTCTGTAGCTCAGGCTTGGAGAACCAGTCCTTGCGATAGGTCCAGCCGACGACGTCGCCCATGGCCGGCAGCGCCCAGTAATTCGGCGAATTCTTCGGCCATTCCGAGTAGCCGACGACGGTCGCCGGCACGAAATCGTCCATGCTGATCTTCTCCTTGTCGAAGAAGTCGTTCAGCTTGACGTAGTGGCCGTTCTCGGCAGCGCCGCCGATCCACTGGCTGTCGCCGATGATCAGGTCGCACAGCTTGCCGTGCGAGTTCAGCTCGTTGAGAAAGCGGTCGGCATAGTTGGTCCACGGCACGAACTCGAACTTCATGCCGATGCCGGTCTCCTTGGTGAAGTCCTTGGACAATTCCACAAGCGCGTTGGCCGGGTCCCAGGCTGCCCAGCAAAGCGTCAGATCTTCTGCCTGCGCGACGTTCGAAACGGCTGTCGACGCAAAGAGTGTCGAGGCCAGTCCCAACGCCAGTTTCAAGGTCGATTTCATGCCTTCCTCCCATTTGCGAAACGCGTCCGGATGACGGTTTCAAGAGCCCGCTAACCCCTCCTCGGGGGCCCAAACACAACGGCGGGGCAACGCGCCGGATGTTTAGTAATTTGTTTAGTGATGCAATTTTTACTAAACAAGGCAAGCGAATTCGTCGCTGCACCGCAGCATGGCGCGTCGGCTCCGGGCGCTGGTTCAGGAAAGGCGGCTTCTGTCAGGTTGTTTGGCGCGCGGGGTGCCGGCTCATTTGACCATCTTGTCGCTGACCGTCACCGGACGGATCACCGGGGGCGGCGGCAGCAGGGCGCGGATGTCGGCGAAGGGGAAAACCGGCTCGAAGCGGAAGGCCTCGGCGAAGGCGCCGGACGCACCGTTGCACTGGCCCGCGCGAAAGGCGTTCTGTGTGCGTGCCGTGTCGACGAAACGTTCGGGGTCCTGCGACTGGTGCGCCCGGATCGCTTCCGCCTTGAGATCGAAATGCCGGGAGATGTCGACGTAATGCGTCGGCAAAAACCCGGTGCCGCCGAGCGTGTCGGCATGCAGTACCGGGACCGAAAATGACGCAGCGATGCGCAAGCCGTCCGACAGCGTGCGGTGGTCGCCATGATAGTCATTTGGCGCGTGGGTGATCGCCAGATCCGGCCCTATGTCGCCGATCAGTGCCTTCAGCGCCCCGATTAGCGCGGCATCCGCCACCAGCGCGCCGTCCGGAAAGTCGAGGAAGCGCGGCGTCACGCCAAGCAGACCGGCCGCCGCAGTCGCCTCCTTGCGGCGCGTGCGGGCCAGCGCAGCCGGATCGCCATAGCCGCCCCTGGCGCCGTCGGTGGCTATGGCAAAAAAGAGCTCTGCGCCTTGCGCGGCATAGGCGGCCATCGTACCGAACATGAAGATCTCGATGTCGTCCGGATGCGCGCCAAGCGCCAATATCTTCACTCTCATCTCTCCCGGAAATGGAAAAACGTGCCCAACGGAATTCTGCTCGCCCTCATCGCATATGCAAGCTATTCGTGCAGCGACGCCGTTGTCAAAAGCCTGGGCGGGCAGTTCAACGTCTTCGAGATCGGCTTCTTCTCGACATTGTTTGCCGGCTGCTTTCTGCTCTTTGCCAGGCCGACTGGAGAGCGCTGGCGTGATTTCTGGCGGACCAACCGGCCCTGGGCGGTGCAGGCCCGCGCCTTGGCCGGCATCGCATCGGGCGTGCTCAGCGTCTACGCCTTCACCACCATCCCGCTGGCGGAAGTCTATGCGCTGATCTTCCTGGCGCCACTGTTCGTCACCATTCTGGCCACGCTGGTCCTCAAGGAGAAGGTCGGCCCATGGCGGTGGCTGGCGGTGGTCGCCGGCTTTGCCGGCGTCATGCTGGTTGTCAGGCCGGGGTTTCGCGAATTGCATCTCGGTCATCTGGCTGCGTTCATCATCGCCTTCCTGGCCGCCGCCAATGTCATCCTGATGCGTTCGCTCGCCGCGCAGGAGAAGCGCACGACGATGCTCGGCGTGCTGATCGGCTACGGCCTGCTCTTCAACGGCGTCGGTGCGGCGGCTACCGCGTTCTCGCTGCCGGATGGAAGGCAATGGGCTTGGCTGGTGCTGGCCGGCGCGTTTACCGCCGGCGGCCAGCTGCTGCATCTCCTGGCGGTCAAATACGCACCGGCCAACCGCATCGCGCCGACGCATTATTCGCAGATCGTCTGGGCGGTGGTCCTGGGCGCCGTGTTCTTCAGAGAATATCCCGATTTTCTGTCGCTGGTCGGGCTCGCCGTGGTCGGCGGTTCCGGCCTGCTGACGATGGTGCGCGAGGAGGTGCGGCTTGGTACGGTGCGCTGGAACCCTTTTTCGCGGACCCGGCTTTGAGCTGGCGCCAACGTTGCGGGGCGACCAGCACCGCTGATATGCGATCGCTGCCACCTGGTACACATCCTAGGACAATGACCACAAAACCTTTGCCGGACCTGCCGGTCTCCACTGTCCTGCCGGCCCTCAAAGAAGTGCTCGGCCAAGGCAACAGCGCCGTGCTGGTGGCGCCGCCCGGCGCCGGCAAGACGACGCTGGTTCCGCTGGCGCTGCTCGACGCTGGATGGCTCGGCGCTGGAAAGATCATCCTGCTTGAGCCGCGCCGGCTCGCCGCTCGCGCTGCCGCCCGCCGTATGGCCGAGCTCATCGGCGAGGAGCCGGGCGGAACGGTCGGCTATGCCATGCGCATGGAAAACCGCGCTTCTGCCAAGACCAGGGTCCTCGTCGTCACCGAAGGCGTGTTGTCTCGCATGATCCTTGACGACCCCGAACTGCCCGGTGTCTCGGCGGTACTGTTCGACGAGTTCCACGAGCGGTCGCTCGATGGCGATTTCGGGCTGGCGCTGGCACTCGACGTGCAGGGTGCGCTGAGGCCCGACCTCAGGCTGCTGGTCATGTCGGCGACGCTCGACGGCGCGCGCGTCGCAAAATTGCTTTCCGGCGCGCCGGTGATCGAGAGCGCAGGCCGGGCCTTCCCGGTCGACATTCGCTATGACGAGCGGCAGGCCGGCATCGCCATCGAGGATGCCATGGCCAAGGCGATCCGCTCGGCGCTTGCCGGGGAGGAAGGCAGCGTGCTTGCCTTCCTGCCCGGCCAGCGCGAGATCGAGCGCACCGCCGAGCGGCTGGCCGGCAAGGTCGGTGCCGACACCGACATCGTGCCGCTCTACGGCATGCTCGACAACAAGACACAGGACGCGGCGATCAAGCCTGCGCCGTCCGGCCGCCGCAAGGTGGTGCTGGCGACGTCGATCGCCGAAACCTCCATCACCATCGACGGCGTGCGCGTCGTCATCGATTCCGGCCTGTCGCGGCTGCCGCGCTACGAGCCGGCCAGCGGCCTGACGCGGCTGGAGACGGTGCGTGCTTCCCGCGCTTCCGCCGACCAGCGCGCCGGCCGTGCCGGGCGCACGCAGCCGGGTGTCGCCATCCGGCTATGGCGAGCCGAGCAGACGGCGGCACTTCCAGCCTTCACGCCGCCGGAAATCCTCGAAGCCGATCTTTCCGGCCTGTCGCTCGATTGCGCGGCTTTCGGCGTTGCCGACCCGACGAGCCTGTCTTTCCTAGACCCACCGCCGGCCCCGGCGCTCAACGAGGCAAGGGCGCTGCTGCGCGCGCTCGATGCCGTCGATGCGGCAGGGCGCCTGACGGAGCAAGGTGCCGCGATGCGCAGGCTGGCTCTGCCGGTGCGGCTCGCCCACATGGTCGCCGAGGCTACAAGGACCGGCCAGGCGCTCGAGGCGGCGATGCTCGCCGTGCTATTGACCGAGCGCGGCCTTGGTGGCGACGGCGCCGACCTCGAACGACGGCTGATGCGCTTTCGCGCCGAAAGATCGCCGCGCGCCACCGCCGCCCGGCAGCTTGCCGAGCGATTGGCAAAGCAGGCTTCAACCTTTCCCTCGAGTGGAGGGTCGGCGAGCGAGCCGACGCGAGGGAGACGGGTCGCCGATGGCGTCCCCGACCCGACCCGACGCCGCTCCGCTTCGCGGATCGACGTGCCGGCGCGAGCCACGGGTCTCGTCCGTCCTTCGGACCCCCTCAAGGGGGAGGGTAGCGTCGGCGCTCTCCTCATCCATGCCTGGCCGGATCGCGTTGCCAGGGCGCGCGGCGAGCGCGGCCGCTTCGTGCTTGCCAATGGCTCGGGCGCCATGCTCGACGCCGCCGATCCGCTGGCAGGCGAGACCTGGCTCGTCGTCGCCGACCTGCAGGGCAAGGCGCAGAACGCCCGCATCACCGCGGCGGCGGCAATCGACGAGGCCGATATTCGATCCGCGCTCGCGGAAAAGATCGAGACCCGCCGCGACGTAGGCTTCGACCGCGACAGGCGTGCGGTGCGGGTGCGCGAAACGGTTCGTCTTGGCGCCATCACGCTGTCCGAACGCATGCTGCCGGCCCCGAGCGGTGCCGACGCGGATCGCGCCATTCTCGACGCCTTGCGCGAACACGGGTTGTCGCTGTTGCCGTGGAGCAGGGAAGCGGAGACATTGCGGCAGCGGCTCGGCTGGCTGCATCGCGGCCTCGGCGCGCCATGGCCCGATGTCTCCGATGCCGCGCTCATCGAGCGCCTCGATGACTGGCTCCTGCCGTTCCTTTCCGGCGCGGCGTCATTTGCGGGGATCGACTCGGGCGTGCTTTCAGCTGGCCTGATGACGCTGGTGCCGCACGAATTGCAGCGCAAGATAGACACATTCGCGCCGACCCATTTCGACGCGCCGTCGGGCAGTCGGTTGCCGATCTATGACGGCGAATGGCCGGTGCTGGCGATCCGCGTCCAGGAGCTGTTCGGCCTCGACCGGCATCCCGCGATCGCCAACGACAAGGTGCCGCTGACGCTCGAACTGCTGTCGCCGGCGCACCGGCCGATCCAGATGACGCGCGACCTGCCCGGCTTCTGGCGCGGCTCCTGGGCCGATGTGCGGGCCGACATGCGCGGCCGTTATCCCAAGCATGTCTGGCCGGAGAACCCGCTTCTCGCCACCGCCACCAGCCGCGCCAAGCCACGTGGTACCTGATGCTTCCCAGACCATGATCCCAAACCGAAGGTCCGCGTCAGCGGAAAGTGGTCCCGGTTTTTCGGAAAAGACCTCCAGCGGTTTCCGCTCTATAATCCGGCCATGATAAACATTCTGCACGCGCCCGACTTCCAGCAAAGCCAGCGGCTGCGCCTCAACACGCTGATCAGGCTGCGCTGGCTTGCCATCGTCGGCCAGAGCCTGACCGTCCTTGTTGTCGCCTATGGGCTAAAATTCCCGCTGCCGGTCAGCATATGTTTTGCGCTGATCGCCTGTTCGGCCTGGATGAACCTGTTGCTGACCTTCCGCTATCCGGCGGCGCATCGGCTTACCCCGTTCTCGGCCTTTGCCATCCTGACCTTCGACAGCCTGCAGCTTGCCGGCCTGCTCTACATGACCGGCGGCCTCACCAATCCGTTCTCACTGCTGATGACGGTGCCCGTCGTCATCTCGGCGACATCGCTGCCGCTGCGGCTGACCGCCATCCTCGGCGCGCTTGTCATGGTGGCGGCGACGCTGCTGGTCTTCCACCACCTGCCGCTGCCCTGGCATGAGGACGCGCCGCTGGCGATGCCGTTCATCTATGTCGCAGGCATGTGGATGGCGGTGTTCTGTTCCATTGCCTTCACCGCGATCTATGCCTTCCGGGTGGCCGAGGAAGCGCGCCTGCTCGCCAACGCGCTCGCCGCCACCGAACTGGTGCTGCAGCGCGAGCAGCATCTCTCGGCCCTCGACGGTCTCGCAGCGGCCGCCGCGCACGAGCTCGGCACGCCGCTCGCCACCATCACGCTTGTCGCCAAGGAGATGGAGAAGGCGCTCGGCGCCGATCCCAAATACGGCGAGGACGTGAAGCTGCTGCGCTCGCAGAGCGAACGCTGCCGTGAAATCCTGAAGCGCCTGACCAGCCTGTCCTCCGAGAGCGAGGCACATCTCTCGCGCTTGCCGCTGACCTCGTTGGTCGAGGAAGTGACGGCCCCGCACCGCGACTTCGGCATCTCGATCAAGCTTCGGCCTGGCCAGCGCATCGGTCCCGAACCGGTGGGGCGGCGCAATCCCGGCGTCATCTACGGCCTCGGCAATCTGGTCGAGAACGCCGTCGACTTCGCCCGCAAGAGCGTTACGGTGGGCTGGAGCTGGAGCGAGGCCGCTGTAAGCTTCTCGATCATCGATGACGGGCCGGGCTTTCCGCCGGAAATCATCGACCGCATCGGCGAGCCCTATATGTCGACGCGCCAGGGCACCGAAGCCGGCGGCGGTCTCGGCCTCGGGCTTTTCATCGCCAAGACCTTGCTCGAGCGCTCCGGCGCTACGCTCGATTTTCGCAATTCGAGCGAGCCGGGCGAGGGGGCTATCGTTCAGATATCGTGGCCGCGCAGCGTCTTTCTCAACCCCGAATCGGCTTCGGCCAGCATGTTCGATACTGCGTAAATTGGACAATAGCGTCGCGAAACTATATCTGCGTAAAAATCAGGCAGCAGGATTGTCAGCACGATGAGTAGCGATGAAACGATTGGCGCAATGGTCGAAGGCGATGACACCTCGCTGCTGATCGTCGACGACGACAAGCCGTTCCTGACGCGGCTTGCCCGCGCCATGGAAACCAGGGGTTTTGTGGTCGAGACGGCGGAGAGTGTCGAGGAGGCGGTTGCCAAGGCGCGCGCCAATCCGCCGGCCTATGCGGTGGTCGACATGCGGCTCACCGACGGCAACGGCCTCGACGTCGTTGCCGCCATTCGCGAGAAGCGCGACGACGCCCGCGCCATCATCCTCACCGGCTACGGCAACATCGCCACCGCGGTGACGGCGGTAAAGCTCGGCGCCATCGACTATCTGTCGAAGCCGGCTGATGCCGACGATATTTTTGCTGCCCTGACCCGCACGGCGGGCGAACGCGCAGCGCCGCCCGAAAATCCGATGTCGGCCGACCGGGTGCGCTGGGAGCACATCCAGCGCGTCTACGAAATGTGCGACCGCAATGTCTCGGAAACCGCACGCCGCCTGAACATGCATCGCCGCACGCTGCAACGCATTCTCGCCAAGCGCGCGCCGCGTTAAAGGGTCCGACAACAGACTTGCCCCGCTGTCGGTGTTTGCGCATCATCGCGCAATGACGCCGGCCCTGCCGGCCGCAGGACGGAGACAACATGCAGGACGAAAAGCGGCTGGTCTCCATGCTTCGCGAATTCCTCGACAGCGAGGCGGCCGGCGGCCTCATCCTGATGGCGGCAGCGGCACTTGCCCTGATCGTCGCCAATTCGCCTTTCGCCGAGGCTTATTTCTCCGCCCTTCACGCCTATCTCGGACCGCTCAGCGTCTCGCACTGGATCAATGACGGCCTGATGGCGGTGTTCTTCCTGCTGGTCGGCCTCGAGATCAAGCGTGAGATGCTCGACGGCCAGCTCTCCACCTGGCCGCGCCGCGTGCTGCCCGGCATCGCCGCCGCCGGCGGCATGGCGGTTCCGGCACTGGTCTATGTCGCCATCAACCGCAACAATCCGGCCGCTCTGTCCGGCTGGGCGATCCCGACCGCCACCGATATCGCCTTTGCGCTCGGCGTGCTGTCGCTGCTCGGCAGCCGCGTGCCGGGCTCGCTGAAGATATTCCTCACCGCGCTCGCCATCATCGACGATCTCGGCGCCGTGCTCATCATCGCGGTGTTCTATACCAGCGGGCTGTCGCTCGCCTATCTCGGCGCCGCCTTCGCCGTCATCGCGCTGCTGGTGGTGCTCAACCGCATGCGGGTGCTGACGCTGCTGCCCTATATCGTGCTCGGCGTCGTCCTGTGGGTGCTGGTGCTGAAATCCGGGGTCCACGCCACGCTCGCCGGCGTCGCGCTGGCCCTCACCATACCGCTGAAGATCTCGCCGGGCAGCGGCCACGATCTCGACCATTCGCCGCTGCACCGGCTCGAACACGGCCTGCACAAAATCGTACCCTTTTTCGTCATCCCGATCTTCGGTTTTGCCAATGCCGGCGTTTCGCTCAGCGGTCTCAGCGCTGCCGCCCTGGTCGAGCCGCTGACGCTCGGCGTCGCCGCGGGTCTCGTCGCCGGCAAGCTGGTCGGCGTGTTCGGGTCTTCCGCGCTCGCCATCCGGCTCGGCTTTGCCGATCTGCCGGTCAATGCCGGCTGGCTGCACATGATCGGCATTTCGCTGCTCTGCGGCATCGGCTTCACCATGAGCCTGTTCATCGGCCTGCTCGCCTTCGCCAGCGACGTCGCTCTGCAGGATGCGGTCAAGGTCGGCATCCTCGCCGGCTCTTTCATTGCCGCGATCCTCGGCGCCGCTGTGCTTCTGATCGCGCCGGCGGCGGGTGAGGAGGCGGAGGAGCCGCAAGAATAGTCGCGCCGCCCCTTCCGGCCCTTCAGGCCGCCTTCTCCCGCGTCCGGGTCCTACCCGTGCGCAACCATGACGTGGCGGACGGCGGTATAGTCCTCCAGCGCGTAGAGCGACATGTCCTTGCCGTAGCCGGACTGTTTCAATCCGCCATGCGGCATCTCATTGGTCAGCATGAAATGGGTGTTGATCCAGGTGCAGCCATATTGCAGGCGGGCCGCCGTCGCCATGGCGCGCGAAACGTCCTTGGTCCACACCGATGACGCCAGGCCGTAGTCGCTGTCATTGGCCCAGTTCACGGCCTCGTCGACTTCGGAGAAGCGGGTGACCGAGACCACCGGACCGAACACTTCGCGGCGCACAATCTCGTCTTCCTGCAGCGCACCGGCGACGACGGTCGGCTGATAGAAGAAGCCGGAGCCCTCGCCCGGCTTGCCACCGGTGGTGATCTCGATGTGCTTGAGCTCCGAGGCGCGCTCGACGAAGCTCGAGACGCGGTCGCGCTGGCGGCGCGAGATCAGCGGCCCGATCTCGTTCTCGGTATCGTCGGGACGATTATACTTGATGGTCGAGACGGCAGAGGAGAGGTCGGCGACGAGCTTGTCGTAGATCTTCTTGCCGGCATAGATGCGGCAGGCGGCGGTGCAGTCCTGGCCGGCATTGTAGTAGCCGAAGGCGCGCAGGCCGTTGACCACCGCGCCGAGATCGGCGTCGTCGAAGACGATGACCGGCGCCTTGCCGCCGAGCTCGAGATGGGTGCGCTTGACCGACTTGGCGGCGGCCTGCAGCACCTTCTTGCCGGTGGCGACATCGCCGGTGATCGAGATCATGTTGACCTTCGGATGGTTTATCAGCGTGTTGCCGACGCTGTCGCCGCGGCCGAGCACGACATTGACGACGCCTTCCGGCAGGATCTCGGCAAGGATTTTAGCCAGCTTCAGCGCCGTCAGCGGCGTCTGCTCCGACGGCTTGAAGACGACGGTGTTGCCGCCGGCGATGGCCGGCGCCAGCTTCCACGCCATCATCATCAGCGGATAGTTCCACGGCGCGATGGAAGCGACGATGCCGATGGCATCACGCCGGACCATCGAGGTGTGGCCGGGCAGATATTCGCCGGCGACCACACCTGGCATCGAGCGGACCGCTCCGGCAAAGAAGCGGTAGCAGTCGACGATCGCCGGGGTCTCGTCATTGAGCACGGCATTGATCGGCTTGCCGCAGTTCAGCGCCTCGAGGTCGGCGAAATCCTTCGCGTCAGCCTCGATACGATCGGCGATCTTCAGGAGATAGCCGGCGCGCTGCGCCGGCGTGGTGCGCGACCAGGTGACGAAGGCTTTTTCGGCCGCAAGCACCGCCGCCTCGATCTGCGCCGGGCTGGCTTCGGGCAGGTTGAGAATGGTCGCCCCGGTCTTGGGATTGAGGATCGGTTCCTCGGTCTCGGTGCCCCTTTCGAACTTCGAGCCGATCAGCATCTGCGTGTCCATGGAAGTCTCTCCCTTATGAACGTGTGAGGTCATTTGCCCGAACCGGCGATCTGGTCGCCGTCGCGGGTCAGATAATAGGCAGCGAGGATGGGAAGCAGCGTCACCAGCACGACGACCATCGCCACGACATTGGTGACTGGACGCTGACGCGGGCGGATCAATTCCTCCAGCATCCAGATCGGCACCGTCTGCTGCTGGCCGGCGGTGAAGGTGGTGACGATAACCTCATCGAAGGACAGGGCGAAGGCAAGCATGCCGCCGGCCAGCAGCGCCGTGGCGATGTTGGGCAGCACGACGTGCCGGAAGGTCTGGAAACCGTCGGCGCCGAGATCCATCGACGCCTCGATCATCGAGCCGGAAGTGCGGCGGAAACGGGCGACGGCGTTGTTGTAGACGACGACCACGCAGAAAGTGGCGTGGCCGAGCACGATCGTCCAGAACGAGAACGGGATCTCGGCGAGCGCGAAAGCCGAGCGCAGCGCAATGCTGGTGATGATGCCGGGCAGCGCAATCGGCAGGATGACCAGTAGCGAGATGGTTTCGCGGCCGAAGAATTTTGTGCGGGACACGGCGGCGGCGCAGAGCGTGCCGAGGACCAGCGCGATAGTAGTCGAGATGGCGGCGACCCGGACCGAGAGCGACAGCGCCTGCCAGACGTCGGGCCGGTTCCAGGTGACGGCGAACCATTGCGTCGTCAGGCCCGGCGGCGGCCAGACGAAACTCTTCTCCTCAGTGGTGAAGGCGTAGACGAAGATCAGCAGGATCGGCAGGTGCAGGAACAGCAGGCCAGCCGTGGCGGCGATCTTCAGGCCGAGCGGAGCCGACTGGCCGCGGTCAGAGCGCATCGAAGGCCCCAATGCGCTTGGCGCCCCAGAGATAGAAGCCCATGATCACGATGGGCACCACCGTGAAGGCGGCGGCGAGCGGGATGTTGCCGGCGGTGCCTTGCTGCGAATAGACGGCCTGGCCGATGAACAGCCGCGACGTGCCGATGATCTGCGGGATGATGTAGTCGCCGAGCGTCAGCGAGAAGGTAAAGATCGAGCCGGCAACGATGCCCGGCAGCGCCAGCGGAAACAGCACGTTGCGGAAGGTCTGGCCGGGCGAGGCTCCCAAATCGGACGAGGCTTCGACCAGGTTGCCCGGCACACGCTCGAGTGCTGCCTGCACCGGCAGGATCATGAAGGGCAGCCAGACATAGACGAAGACGATGAAGGTGCCGGTTGACGACACCGACAGCGAATTGCCGCCGACGACCGGCAGCGACAGCCAGGCCTCGAGCAGCCACAGAAGATGCAGCTTGGCGAGCAGCCAGGTCAGGATGCCTTCCTTGGCGAGGATCAGCTTCCAGGCATAGATCTTGACCAGGTAGCTCGACCACAGCGGCAGCATGACGCCGAGATAAAACAGCGCCTTCCAGCGGCCGCGCGCATAGCGCGCCGCGTAATAGGCGATGGGAAAGGCGATGATCGCCGAGGCGAGCGTGACCAGCGCCGCCATCGTCACAGTGCGCAGGATGATGTCGAGATTGGCGGCCTGCAACAGGTCGCCATAGGTCTTCAGCGTGAACTCCCGGTTGATCAAGCCGGAGAATTCGTCGATCGAGAAGAAGCTCTGCAGCAACAGCGCGAATAGCGAGCCGATATAGACGATGCCGAGCCACAGAACCGGCGGCAGCAGCATCAGGAGCAGCAGCAGCTTCGGCTTGCGCCAAAAAATATCCGACAGCGCGCCGCGCATGCCGCCGCTTCCCGGCAAGATGGCGGGCGTGTGATTGGAGTTGAGCGCGGCGATGGTCACGACACTGCTCTGTCTTGGCGGAGGGCATATGAGAGGCCGCGATCCTTCGCGCCCCCCTCCAGCCCATTAGCCAGCTTCAGCGCCATCAGCCCAACTCGTCCATCAGATGCAAATGCTCGCGGTTGAAGGTGAGCACGACCGCCTCGCCTTCCCGGGGCAAGGCAGCACCCGCCGGCACGATGGCATGCAGTCGCAACCCTTCAGCGTCCAGCGCGAGCCTTGTCGTAGCGCCGAGATAATTGGTCGACACCAGGCGGGCGGCAACGCCGTCGCCCTTGGCCGCCCGGCCGATGCGAATGGATTCAGGGCGCAGGCTGCCCCAGCGGTGCTGGCCGGCATAACGCTGGACGAAATCCGGCGGCAGCACGTTGGACGAGCCGACGAAATCGGCGACGAAGCGGGTCTTCGGGCGCTGGTAGATGTCTTCCGGCGTCCCGATCTGCATGATCTTGCCGTCGTTGAAGACGGCGACGCGGTCGGCCATGGACAGCGCCTCGCCCTGGTCGTGGGTGACGAAGACGAAGGTGATGCCGAGCGCCTTCTGCAGCGACTTCAACTCTTCCTGCATGTTTTCGCGCAATTTGAGGTCGAGCGCGCCGAGCGGCTCGTCGAGCAGCAGCACCTTGGGCTGGTTGACCAGCGCGCGGGCGAGCGCGACGCGCTGGCGCTGTCCGCCGGAAAGCTGGCCCGGACGACGGGCACCGTAGCCGGGAAGCCGCACCAGCGACAGCGCCTCTTCCGCCGCCTTCTGCCGCTCCGGTCTGCGGACGCCCTTGACCATCAGCCCATAGGCGACGTTGTCGAGCACGTTGAGATGCGGGAACAGCGCATAGTCCTGGAATACGGTGTTGACGTTGCGGCGATAGGGCGGGACGCCCTCGGCGCGTTCGCCGAAGATCGAGATCGAGCCTGCCGTCGGCTGCTCGAAGCCGGCGATGAGGCGCAGGCAGGTCGTCTTGCCCGAGCCGGAAGGCCCGAGCATGGCGAAGAACTCGCCCGGCACGATATCGAGATCGACCGCGTCGACGGCACGCACGTTGCCGAAATGGCGGGAGACTTTTTGGAACGAAACGGCTGATGTCATAGGCTGTCAGTCTGTTGCCGGTTAGCTTTATCGAGATCGCCCTCACCGCCTCCCAAAGGACGCAGCGGATGGCGCGGCACTTCACCTCCCCCTCGATGGGGAGGTCGCGGCGCAGCCGCGGGTGGGGGTGATTTTACAAGCAAGAACTTGTCGAGGCGAACCCCCACCCCGACGCTACGCGTCGACCCTCCCCACAAGGGGAAGGGTGAGGGAACTCACCGCCCGCCGATGACCCCGATATAGTCCGACACCCAGCGGTAATAGGGTACGCACTGGTCGTTCTGCGTGGCGCATTTCGAGACCGGCGTCTTCCAGAACTTGATCTTGTCGAAATTGTCGTAGCCGTTGGTCTTGCAGCCCGCTTCGCCAAGCAGTTCGTTGCCCTTGCAGGCCGCGGGCACCACCGGCAGCGAGCCGAACCAGGCGGAGACGTCGCCCTGCACTTTCGGCGACAGCGAATGCTCCATCCACATGTAGGCGCAGTTCGGGTGGGCCGCATCGGCTTCCATCATCGTGGTGTCGGCCCAGCCGGTGACGCCCTCCTCGGGGATGGTCGAGGCGACCGGCTTCTTGGCGGCGATCAGCGTGTTGACCTGATAGGGCCATGAACCGGAGGCGACGACGCCTTCGTTCTGGAAATCGTCGACCTGGATGGCGGCGTCATGCCAATAGCGTCCGACCAGCGTACGCTGGACGCGCAGCAGGTCGAGCGCCGCCTTGTACTGGTCCTCGGTCAGCTCGTACGGATCCTTGATGCCGAGCTCCGGCTTGTGGGACATCAGGTAATTGGCGGCGTCGGCGATGTGGATCGGCCCGTCATAGGCCTGGACGCGGCCCTTGTTCGACTTGCCGTCGGGCAGGTTCATTTCCTCGAAGACGATGTTCCAGCTCTTCGGCGCCTCCTTGAACACCTCGGTGTTGTACATCAGCACGTTCGGCCCCCACTGGTAGGGAACGCCGTAATGAACGCCGCCGACGGTGAACCAGGGTGCATCCTTCAGCCGGTCGTCGACCGTCTTCCAGCTCGGGATGAGGTCGGTGTTGATCGGCTGGACGCGCTTGCCGGCGACGAGGCGCAGCGAGGCGTCGCCCGAGGCGGTGACAAGGTCGAAACCGCCTTCGTTCATCAACGAGACCATCTCGTCGGAGGTGTTGGCGGTCTTGACGTTGACCTTGCAGCCGGTTTCCTTCTCGAACGAGGTGACCCAGTCGTAGCCCTTGTCGGTTTCGCCGCGCTCGATATAGCCGGGCCAGGCGACGATATTGACCTCGCCTTCACCCTTGCCGAGCTCCTTGACCTGGGCGATGGCCTGGCCGGAGAAGGTCAGCGCGACCGTCAAGGCAGTGCATGATTTCAGCAATGAATTCATCGTCGATCTCCCATTTTTGCGTAACCCCGAAATCGGTTTCGGTTTTCGGAAAGGTCATGCGCCCGTTCAAAAACGTTGGATGCGCGGCTCTAAGCGCCGTGCTCCTCGCATCGGCCCGAAAATCGGAATCGATTTTCGGAAAAGCCCGATGCGAAAACTAAAAGTCTTAGAGCGTACTATGTGCGTCCAATTGGACGCACGTCGCTCTAACGGCAGCTTTGTTCCCTGATGGAAAGTGCTGTGAATTTTCCGGTTTCGCAAATTCATTTATCAGAAAGCCGATATCGATTTTTCCGATAGCTATCGGGTGATCTTTTCGGGCCGTTGGCGCACCATGCGCTGCGACTGGGCAAGCCCGACGAAGTCGCGCGCCGCCTGCGGCAGGCCGGAGCCGCGCCGCCAGACCATGCCGACCTGGACGACCGGCAACGACCCCGAAATATCGCGCGATTCGATGCGGTCGCCTTCCAGCGACCACGGCCGGTAGACGAGGTCGGGCAGCAGCGCCACGCCGGCCCCGGTGGCAACGAGGCTGCGCACCGCTTCGACCGAGCGGGTGCGGAAGGCGACATGCGGTTTGGCGCCAATCGCCGTCAGCAGCTTTCCGGTATTCTCCTCGATCTCGTCGACGGTCAGCATGATCAGCGGTTCCGAGGCGATGTCGCCGATGCCGATGATGTCGGCGCCGGCTAAGGGATGGCCGAGCGGCAGCCATAGCCGGTAGGCCGAGACTTCGAGGATTTCGGACTGCAGCGCCGTGCGGTCGCGCAGGTTCGAGGTGACCATGACGGCAATGTCGAGCTTGCCGCCGATCAGCAGATGCTCGAGATAGTCGCCATTGTCCTCGATTGCCGAGACCTCGACGCCCGGAAAAGCGCGGCGGTAGCGGGCAAGAAGATCGGACAGCACATAGCCGGCGACCAGCGAGGTGACGCCAAGTTGCAGCCGGCCGCTTGCCGCGATCTGTTCGCCGAAGAAGGCGCGGCGTGCATCGGAAACGTCGGCAAGGATCTTCGTCGCATGGCGCAGGAACTGGTGACCCTTATGGGTGATGTTCAAGCCGCGCGGGTGGCGCTCGAACAGCTCGACGCCGAGATCGTGCTCCAGCTCCTTGATCGCCTCGGTGACCGAGGATTGCGAGATCGACAGGTTCTGGGCGGCGCCCGACACCGTGCCTTGCTCGGCGACGGCGATGAAGAACTGCAATTGGCGGATGGTGAAAGCCATGGTCGGACTAAACACGGCAGAGGCGGCGCTGGGAAGTGGGTGCTGGTGCCGATCTCCCGATAGAGCTCAGCCCTCGCTTTCGCCATCGGCAACGCTGAGCC
Source organism: Mesorhizobium sp. M0244 (assembly GCF_040321795.1). NCBI lineage: Bacteria > Pseudomonadati > Pseudomonadota > Alphaproteobacteria > Hyphomicrobiales > Phyllobacteriaceae > Mesorhizobium > Mesorhizobium sp. M0244. The sequence continues at coordinate 86,748 of NZ_JAMYSE010000012.1, forward strand.
GCGCGCCGGCCCCGGCGAGGGCGGCGGCGATGTCGTGCGGCGGCCGCCGGTCGGTGGCGAGTTCGGAAAAGCCGTCGAAGCCGCAGACCTGAACCAGGCCGTGGCGGCCGAATTTGCTGTGGTCGGTGATAACAAGCGAACGCTGGCCGCGCGACAACACCATGCGGGCGAACTCCGCCTCTTCCAGATCATAGTCCATGACGCCGGTGACGGCATCGACGGCACCGGTCGAAATTACCGCATGGCTGACGGAGAAGCGGCTGACGAATTCGATGGCCGAGACGCCGAAAGCTGCACCGGAATCGCTGCGCAGCTCGCCGCCGGCCATATAGACCTTGTTGCCGTTGACGGTGGCCAGCGTGCGGGCGATGTCGGAAGAGTTGGTGACGACCGTCAGCCGCCGGTGGCCGAGCAGTTCCCGGGCCAGGAAAGAGGTGGTGGTGCCGGTGTCGAGCATGATCGATTCGCCGTCGCGGATGGTGGCGGCGACCATGCGGGCAATTGCCCGCTTGGCATCCGCGTTCTCGCGCATGCGCCGCTCGAACGGCGCTTCGCCGGCAATCGACGGCAGGCCGACGGCACCGTGCATCTTGAGGATGGAACCGTCGCTGGTCAGTGGCTTGACGTCGCGGCGCACTGTCTCCAGCGAGACGCCTAGCCGGTCAGCCAGGCTGGCAATGGTCACGGTGCCTTCCTCCTTGAGGAGGCGCAGGATTTCGCCATGCCGCTTCGAGTGGACCATGGGTTCCATCCGGTCGGATTGTTGCATCATTGACCGTTTCTACGGCATAAATGCCACTAATTCCAAGAAATTTCGCAAAATTCGGGCAAAAAAGCAGAAAACACCACAATTTCGCGTTGACAACGTCTCCAGCGTGGCGCGACATTATCGCTGTGACAGGCTCGGAACGGAGGACGACGGCTGAGCCGGACAAAAAATCGCCTGCCCGAACGCCTGGGAACCTGCCCGAACGCCTGGGAAATTGTCGGGTGCAAGGGAACCGAAATTTTAGGATCCGCGGGGGCGGATGCCGGGGTCGAAGAACCCGGCACAAAGGGGCTCGTCGGTGCGGTGCGGGATATCGATCCCGAAATCTGCACCGACGAGATCTTCGCGTTGCCTCCATTCCTCCGTCCGATTGTCATCGCTGGCCAGCGATGACATGCGTGGAAAATTGACCCAATGTTGGACGAGATCGTGACTGTCGAAGACCGCATCCGCGCGCTGCCTTGCTGGACCGGCAACATCGACATTGCGCCGTTGCCGGGCGGGCTGAGCAACGCCAATTATCTGGTCAAGGATGCGGCCGGACGGCATGTCGTGCGGCTCGGCCAGGACTATCCGTTCCACCATGTCTTTCGCGAGCGCGAGATGATGACCGCGCGGGCAGCGCACGCGGCAGGCTTCGCTCCAGCCGTCCACCACACCGGACCCGGCGTCATGGTGACGGAGTATCTCGGCGCCAAGGCCTATGTTGCGCAAGACGTGCGCGCCGATCTCGGCCGCGTTGCCGCCTTGCTGCGCGGCTTTCACCGCGAGATGCCCAGTCATGTCTCCGGCGCCGGCTTCATGTTCTGGGTGTTTCACGTCATCCGCGACTATGCGCGCACGCTGGAGGAAGGCGGCAGCCGCAAGCTAAGCGAATTGCCCCGCCTTTTGACGCTGGCGGACGAGCTCGAGCGCGCGCAAAAACTGCTGCCGATCGTCTTCGGCCATAATGACCTCTTGCCGGCTAACATAATCGACGACGGCCACAGGCTGTGGCTCATCGATTTCGAATATGCCGGCTTCAATACGGCGATGTTCGACCTTGCCGGTGCGGCCTCGAATGCCGGCATGAGCGACGAGGAATCCTTCGCCTTCCTGACCGCCTATTTCATGAAGGAGCCGGACGAAGCGATACGGCGATCGCACGCCGCCATGCAATGCGCGTCGCTGCTGCGCGAGGCGATGTGGGGCATGGTTTCCGAGCTTTACCTCGACGCGCCCGGCGTCGACTACGCCGACTACGCCGACGAAAACCTGAAGCGGCTCGAAGCCGCCCTGGAAAATTACAGGACGAAATACGGGATGCGAACATGACCTTGCCCGCGCAGGCCGGCATCGTCGTCATCGGTGGTGGCATCATCGGCTGTTCGACGGCCTACCATCTGGCGCGCGACCACAAGGCCGACATCGTGCTGCTCGAACAGGGCAAACTGACCTCGGGCTCGACCTGGCATGCCGCCGGGCTGGTTGGCCAGCTGCGCTCGTCGGCGTCGATCACGCGGGTGCTCAAATATTCGGTCGATCTCTACAAGGGGCTGGAAGCCGAAACCGGCCTCGCCACCGGCTGGAAGATGACTGGCTGCCTGCGCCTCGCCACCAATGCCGACCGCTGGACCGAGTATAAGAGGCTGGCAACGACGGCAAAGAGCTTCGGCATGGATATGCATTTGCTGTCGCCGGCCGAGGTCAAGGAAATGTGGCCGCTGCTGGAAACCGGCGACCTCGTCGGCGCTTCCTGGCTGCCGAGCGACGGTCAGGCAAGCCCTTCCGACATCACCCAGTCGCTGGCCAAGGGCGCGCGCATGCATGGCGCAAAATTGTTCGAGGAGGTGCGGGTCACCGGCTTCGAAATGACGAACGGCCGGATCGTCAAGGTAAGGACCAACAAGGGCGATATCGCCTGCGACAAGGTGGTGAACTGCGCCGGGCAATGGGCGCGGCAGGTGGGTGCGCTGGCCGGCATCAACGTGCCGCTGCAGCCCGTGAAGCACCAATACATCATCACCGAAAGGATCGACGGCTTGGCGAGTGACGCGCCGACGATCCGCGACCCCGACCGCCGCACCTATTTCAAGGAGGAGGTCGGCGGGTTGGTGATGGGAGGCTATGAGCCGAACCCGCAGGCCTGGACGACCGGTCTGCCCGGCGATGATGTGCCGGACGATTGGGAGTTCCGGCTGTTCGACGATGATTACGATCATTTCGAGCAGCATATGAGCCAGGCGATCGAGCGTGTCCCGGCGCTCGCCAATGTCGGCGTCAAGCAGATGATCAATGGGCCGGAGAGCTTCACGCCGGACGGCAATTTCATCCTCGGCGTGGCGCCGGAATGCCCGAATATGTTCGTCGGCGCCGGTTTCAACGCCTTCGGCATTGCATCCGGCGGCGGCGCCGGCTGGGTGCTGGCGCAATGGGTGGTCGACGGCGAGGCGCCGCTCGATTTGTGGGTGGTCGACATCCGCCGCTTCTCCAATCTGCACCGCGACCGGCAATGGGTCCGCGACCGCACGCTTGAAGCCTATGGCAAGCACTACACGATCGGCTTTCCGCATGAGGAATATGTCAGCGGCCGGCCGCGCATCGTTTCTCCACTCTATGAACGGCTGAAAAAACATCGCGCCGTGTTCGGCTCGAAGCTCGGCTGGGAGCGGCCGAACTGGTTCGCGCCGGAAGGGTTCGAGCCGAAAGACGTCTATTCGATGGGCCGGCAGAACTGGTTTTCGCCGGTCGGCGACGAACACCGCCACGTGCGCGAAAAAATCGGCATCTTCGACCAGTCATCCTTCGCCAAATACGAAATGACGGGAGTGGACGCGCTGAAGGCGCTGGATTGGATCTGCGCCAATGACGTCGCCAAACCGGTCGGCCGGCTGACCTACACGCAGCTCCTCAACACGCGCGGCGGCATCGAGGCCGATTTGACCGTGGCGCGGCTCGGTGAGGAGAAATTCTACATCGTCACCGGCACCGGGTTCCGCACGCATGATTTCTCCTGGATTGCCGATCATATCGGCAAGCGGCTCGACGTGAAGCTGACCGATGTTACCGAGGATTTTGGCACATTGTCGCTGATGGGGCCGCGCGCCCGCGACGTGCTGTCCGATGTGACCGACGCGGATGTGTCGAATACAGCTTTCCCGTTCGGCCATGTTCGCGAGATCGCGATTGCCGGCCACATCGTGCGGGCACTGCGCGTCACCTATGTCGGTGAGCTCGGCTGGGAATTGCATGCGCCGATCGCGGCGACGGGCGAGGTTTTCGATGCGCTGATGGCGGCGGGCGAGACCTACGACATCCGCCCGGTCGGCTACCGGGCGCTGGAATCACTGCGGCTGGAAAAGGGCTACCGCGCCTGGGGCGCCGACATCACGCCCAACGACACGCCGCAGGAGGCCGGCCTCGGCTGGGCGGTGAAGCTCAGAAAAAACACCGATTTCCTCGGCCGGCGGGCGCTTGAAAAGCTCGATGGTTCGGCGCCCAGGAAACGTTTTGCCGGCTTCACGGTCGACGATCCGGACGTCGTCCTGCTCGGGCGTGAGACCATCCTGCGCAACGGCGAGGCGGTCGGTTATCTCACGAGCGGCGGCTATGGCTACACAGTGGGCAAGAACATCGGCTATGGCTATGTGCGCAATGCCGACGGCGTCAGCGATGATTTCCTCACCTCCGGCGACTACGAGCTGGTGGTGGCAATGGAACGGACGCCGGCTAAGATCTATCTCGAGCCGCTTTACGACCCGTCGGGGGCAAAGGTGAAGGCGTAGAGCCTTCCGGTTTTCGCCTCAGCTCACCCTGAGCACCAGCCCCCGACTCGGCACGGTATACGACTCGCCCGGCATGGAGACATAGGGCGGCGTTTCTTCGGCGCGGGTGACGATGCCTTGCACCTCGAGCTCGGCGATCCGCGCGGCAAACCCGGCATCCCACAGCGTGTTCTTCACCGTCAGCACGATCACCCCACCCGGCCGGCAGATGCGGATCAGCTCGTCCAGCCCCTCGGCTCCGACATGGCCCGAAGTGAAGACGCCGGCGGAGATGATCCCGGCATAGGCATCGTCCACGAACGGCAGCGGTCCGCCAAGCGCCAAGCAGTGAAGCGCCGAATAGACGCCCTTGCGCGCCGCCTGGGCCAGCATGCCTTCCGAGATGTCGAGCGCCTCGACCTGCGGATAACCGGTGATGGCAAGCCATTCGCCGATAAGCCCGGTGCCTGCCCCGGCATCGAGGAGAGGTGCGGCGCCGCGCGGCAAATGGCGGGCCAGCAAGGCAAGGCAGATGGTCGGATGGCGATAGCCGGCCGCCGACATGTCGGCGTCATAGGTGCCGGCCCAACTGTCGTAGAGCGCCGCGACGTCTTCCGGCCGCTTCGCCGCATAGGCTGCGGCGAGCGCGCTCTGATGTTTGCTGTTTGCCATTGCTGTTCCGTCCGCCGCAAAATCAATGTGCTACCGCGTCCTTTGCGCATCCAGAAAGGACGCGCCGCGCTGGAGTGGATCGCACGCCACGCTATGATAGCCAAGCGGCGAAAACTGTGGAACCGTCTCCACGATAAATAAAGCCGTGAAAGGGAGGCAGAGGTGATGGTGGACGAGGCACGCGCGGCGCTTGCGGCCATTCCGGTGCTGGCCGGCTACGAGGGACCGCTGGAACGGCTTGGCGGCCTCACCAATCTCGTCTTCAGAGCGGGAGATTTCTGCCTGCGCATCCCCGGCAAGGGCACCGAGGAATATATCAACCGCGCCAACGAGGCAGTGGCGGCGCGGGAGGCGGCGAAGGCCGGCGTCAGTCCGGAAGTGCTGCATGTCGATGCCCGGACCGGCGTGCTGGTGACGCGGTTCGTTGCGGGCGCCAAGACGATGTCGCCGGAAAAGTTCAAGACCCGCTCCGGCAGCCCGGCACGCGCCGGCAAGGCTTTTCGCAAACTGCACACATCCGGCGCAGTGTTTCCCTTCCGCTTCGAGCTGTTCGCCATGATCGACGACTACCTGAAGGTGTTGTCGACCAAGGATGTCGCGCTGCCTTCCGGCTACCATGACGTGGTCCGCGAGGCCGAAAGCGTGCGCTCGGCACTCACCGCTCATCCTCTGCCGATCGTCGCCTGCCACTGCGACCCCCTCTGCGAAAACTTTCTCGATACCGGCGACAGGATGTGGATCGTCGATTGGGAATATTCCGGGATGAACGATCCGCTCTGGGACCTTGGCGACCTCAGCGTCGAAGGGCAATTCGACACCGCGCAGGAGGAGGAGATGACGCTGGCCTATTTCGGCGGTGAGCCGACACCGGCGGAGCGCGGCCGCATCGTCATCTACAAGGCGATGTGCGATCTGCTGTGGACGCTCTGGGGCTTGATCCAGCTTGCCAACAAAAATCCGGCGGACGACTTTCGCGCCTATGCCGACGGCCGGTTTGCGCGCTGCAAGGCGCTGATGGAGACGCCGGAATTTTCGCGGCATCTCGCGGCGGTGCGCCGGGATTAATTGACACCTTTCGGCACGTTTTCGGGCGGCACGGTGTCGACCACCTTCTGGCGGTGGAAGATGAACAGGCCGGCCAGCACGACGATGGCCGAGCCGACCAGGATGCGCGGCCCAGGCACATCGCCGAAGAAGGCCAGGCCGAAGACCACTGCCCACAAAAGCAGGCTGTAATGCAGCGGCGCCAAGGTCGAGGCAGGCGCAAGCTTCAACGCCCTGGTGATCATCAGATGCGCGCCGCAGGAGACAATGCCGAGAAGCAGCATGGCGCCGAAATCGAGCGAGGACGGCGCCTTCCAACTGCCGATGGTCAGCACCGCGCCGACCAGCAGCGTGCCGATGGTTTGCCACGTGACCAGCGACGTGTCGCTGGTGCCGCGCAGCCGCCGGTTGAGGATGATGGCGAAGGCAAAGGAAATGCTGCCGGCGAGTGCGAACATCGACGACAGCGAGAACGCGGCCGAAGACGGCCTCAGCATGATCAGCACGCCGCAGAAACCGACCAGGATAGCCGCCCAGCGGCGCCAGCCGACCCGTTCGCCGAGTAAAAAGTGCGACAGCGCCGCGACGTAGATCGGCCCGGCCATGTAAAAGCTCATCACATCGGCGAGCGGCAGATAGACGACTGCCGCATAGAACAGCGCCGTGTCGAGCGTCGTCATCACCACGCGCAGCAGCTGCAGCTCCGGCCGCTCCATGCGAAACAGCTTGGCCGCACCCTGATGTGCAATCATCGGCCCGAGTATGAAAAACGCGCCGATCGAGCGGATCAGCACGACCTGGCCGACGGAAAAACTGGCGACCAGCCACTTGCCCATCGCGTCGTTCAGCGCAAACAGGAAATCGCCGGCGAGCATCAGCAGGATGCCGGCCAGCAGCACGTTCCTGATCGCCGAATTCTGGGCTGCGGGCTGCGCCATTCCGTTACCGGTTCCTCGCCGTGGATACGGTGACCCGCGTCGTAGTCGCTAGCAGCGGCCGTGACGAGGCGAAAATCGAGAATTCGGTAAGACCAGCGGCGGAAATCGGCTGGACTAAGCGTGGCGCCGGTTCACGGTGCCCGGCCTTCCGGCGATCGAAAGCCGCGTGTCCTGCCGGCTGCGCTCGGCCACCACCTTGCCCCTGGCAATGACGCAGAGACGCTCGGGGCGCAGGCGCAGCGCCTCGACCGGGCTGCCGGCATCGAGAACGATCAGGCTGGCGCGCTTGCCGACGGCCAGGCCAAGGTGGTCGAGGCCCATGATGGCGGCATTGACGTTGGTGACCATGTCGAAACAGCGCGCCATCTCGGCCGGGCTCGACATCTGGGCGACGTGCAGGCCCATGAAGGCGACGTCGAGCATGTCTGCCGTGCCCAGCGAATACCAGGGATCGAGCACGCAATCCTGACCCCAGCCGACGCGGATGCCCTGCGCCAGCATCTCCTTGACCCGCGTCAGGCCGCGGCGCTTGGGGAAGGTGTCATGGCGGCCCTGCAGCATGATGTTGATGAGCGGATTGGGGATCGCTGAAACGCCGGCCTCGGCAATCAGCGGCAACAGCTTCGAGACGTAGTAATTATCCATCGAATGCATCGAGGTCAGGTGCGAGCCGGCCACTCTGCCCTGCAATCCCAGGCGCTGCGTCTCATAGGCAAGCTGCTCGATGTGGCGCGACAGCGGATCGTCGGTCTCGTCGCAATGCAGGTCGACCATCAGGCCGCGCTTGGCCGCGATTTCGCAGAGCTCGGTGACAGAGCGCGTGCCGTCGGCCATTGTGCGCTCGAAATGCGGAATACCGCCGACGACATCGACGCCCATGTCGAGCGCGCGGATGGTGTTTTGGCGCGCCGTCGGCGAGCGGTAAAACCCGTCCTGCGGGAAGGCAACCAATTGCAGGTCGATATACGGCGCAACCGTCTTCTTCACGTCGAGCAGCGCTTCCGCCGCCAGCAGGCGGTCGTCGCAGACATCGACATGGGTGCGGATGGCGAGCAGGCCCATCGACACCGCCCAGTCGCAATAGGCGAGCGCACGGTCGCGCACCGCCTCGTGGGTCAGAAGCGGCTTCAGCTCGCCCCACAGCGAAATGCCTTCCAGCAGCGTGCCCGAGACATTGATGCGCGGGATGCCGAGCGAAAGCGTGGCGTCCATATGGAAATGCGGATCGACGAAGGGCGCCGAGACCAGATTGCCACGGGCGTCGATCGCCGTGCCGGCGGTGACGTTGAGTTCGGACTCGATCGCCGCGATCGTCTCGCCGACGATGCCGATATCGGCAATCCTGCCGTCGGGCAGCGTGCCGCCACGCACCACAAGGTCGAAATCCATCTGCCGTCATCCCTTTGAAGAATCACACCTATTCCGGCACATACCTCACCGCCCCCTTGGCAGCACTTGTCGCCATTGCCGCATAGGCGCGCAAGGCTGTCGTCACCTTGCGCTTGCGCTTTTCCTCGGGCTTCCAGGCAGCGGTTCCCTTGGCCTCCATGGCCACGCGGCGGGCGGCGAGTTCCGCGTCGTCGACAGCAAGCCTAATAGTGCGGTTCGGGATATCGATCTCGATCGTGTCGCCCTCATGCACCAGTCCGATCAGCCCGCCTTCCGCCGCCTCGGGAGAGGCATGGCCGATCGACAGGCCGGAGGTACCGCCGGAAAAGCGGCCGTCGGTGACCAGCGCGCAGGCTTTGCCGAGTCCCTTCGACTTGAGATAGCTGGTCGGGTAGAGCATTTCCTGCATGCCGGGGCCGCCGCGCGGCCCTTCATAGCGGATGACGACGACATCGCCGGCCTTGATCTCGTTCGACAGGATCGCCTTGACGCTGGCGTCCTGGCTTTCGAACACCCTCGCCGGGCCGGTGAATTTCAGGATCGATTCATCGACGCCGGCGGTCTTTACGATGCAGCCGTCGAGCGCGAGATTGCCTTTCAGCACGGCAAGGCCGCCATCCCTGGAGAAAGGATGTTCGGCCGAGCGGATAACACCTTTCTCGCGGTCGAGATCGAGATCGTCCCAGCGGCGGTCTTGGCTGAACGCGACCTGCGTTGGCACGCCGCCGGGTGCTGCCAGGAAGAAATCGCGGACATTCTGGCTGGTGGTGCGCGAGATATCCCAATGGTCGAGCGCTTCGCCGAGGCTTGCCGTATGCACCGTCGGCAGGTCGCGGTTGATCAGCCCGGCGCTATCCAGCTGGCCGAGGATCGCCATGATGCCGCCGGCGCGATGGACATCCTCCATGTGGACGTCAGCCTTGGCCGGAGCCACCTTGCACAGCACCGGAACCCGCCGCGACAGCCGGTCGATGTCCTCCATGGTGAAGTCGACCTCGCCCTCGTGTGCTGCGGCGAGGATGTGCAGCACCGTGTTGGTCGAGCCGCCCATGGCGATGTCGAGCGTCATTGCGTTCTCGAAGGCGCCCTTCGAGGCGATGCTGCGCGGCAGCGCGGTGTCGTCGTCCTGCTCGTAATAGCGCTGGGCGAGATCGACGATCAGATGACCGGCCTCGACGAACAGCCGCTTGCGGTCGGCATGCGTGGCCAGCGTCGAGCCGTTGCCGGGCAGCGAGAGGCCGAGCGCCTCGGTCAGGCAGTTCATCGAATTGGCGGTGAACATGCCGGAGCAGGAGCCGCAGGTCGGACAGGCCGAGCGCTCGATGATCTTGACGTCCTCGTCGGAGATATTGTCATCGGCGGCCGCAACCATGGCGTCGACCAGGTCAAGCGCCTGGGTCTTGCCGGCGAGCACCACCTTACCGGCCTCCATCGGGCCGCCGGAGACGAAGACGGTGGGGATGTCGAGGCGCAGCGACGCCATTAGCATGCCCGGCGTGATCTTGTCGCAATTCGAGATGCAGACCATGGCGTCGGCGCAGTGCGCGTTGACCATGTATTCCACCGAGTCGGCGATCAATTCGCGCGACGGCAGCGAATAGAGCATGCCGTCATGGCCCATGGCGATGCCGTCATCGACGGCGATGGTGTTGAATTCCTTGGCGACGCCGCCGGCCTTTTCGATCTCGCGGGCAACCAGCTGGCCGAGATCCTTCAGATGGACATGGCCGGGCACGAATTGGGTAAAGGAATTGACCACCGCGATGATCGGCTTGCCGAAATCCGAATCCTTCATCCCGGTGGCGCGCCACAGGCCGCGTGCGCCGGCCATGTTGCGGCCATGGGTGGTGGTGCGGGAACGGTAGGCGGGCATTGAACTGTCCTTGCTGTCTGCGTCGCGCCAGCGGGGGCGCGGAAAACCGGAATTGAGCCGCAGGCCTTATAGACGCCACGCTCTGGTCTGGCCACAATTTTACGCTGCGCCAGATATTGGCTGCATGGTGGAACGAGCGGCCGTGATCTCGGGCCAAAGGCGGCAAGCCGGTCCACCCAGTAAAAAAGTCAGAGGTGCTGTCGGATCGCGGTTTGCTCGAGCGTCCTTGGGTCAAACGGCGGGGACCAGGGCATTGATCGCCAGCCGGCCGTTTTACGAGTGAAAGCAAAGCCAAAACCAGCCCGAGGAGCAAGAGAATGCAAAAGATCACCACCTTCCTGTGGTTCGACGACCAGGCCGAGGAGGCCATGAATCACTACGTCTCCATCTTCAAGAACTCGAAGGTGCTGAGCGTGACGCGCTGGCCCAAGGGCAGCGGCGATCGTGAGGGCAAGGTGCTGGTGGTCTCGTTCGAGCTCGACGGTGTTCAGTTCCAGGCGCTCAACGGCGGGCCGCAATTCAAGTTCACCGAGGCAGTGTCGCTCTCCATCGACTGCAAGACGCAGGAAGAGGTCGACCATTTCTGGAACAGGCTCATCGAGGGCGGCGGCGAGCCCAGCCAGTGCAGCTGGCTGAAGGACAAATTCGGCCTCTCCTGGCAGGTCGTGCCGGAGCAACTGCCCAGGCTGCTGCAAGATCCCGACAGGGAAAAGGCTGGCCGGGTGATGCAGGCGATGATGCAGATGAGCAAGATCGATATCGCGAAGATCGAAGAGGCAGCCAGGGGGTGAGCGATGGCGCTCTTCCCCTTCTCCCCCTGTGGGAGAAAGTGGATTGGCGCGGAGCGCCAAGACGGTTGAGGGGTGTTGGACGTAACGAGGCGTTGGTGTTTCCTGGAACACCCCTCATCCGTCGCCTTCGGCGACACCTTCTCCCACAAGGGGAGAAGGCAAGGTGGCGCATCAAGCCGCTCTGTCGCGGACTTGGTAATCCTTGACCGCCGCGAAGCGGATCGCCTTCCAGCGTTCGGCCTCGTAGTTTAGCGAGAAGGCGTGCTGGGCGAGGAACACCGGATCGTTGTCGAGGTCGCGGGCAATGTCGCCGCGATGCGCCTCGATGAAGCGCTGGAGTTCGGCCTTGTCGTCGGCCGATATCCAGCGGCAGACGGAAAAACGCGACATCTCGAAATCGACCGGCAGCGTGTATTCGAAGTTCAGGCGTTCTTTCAGGACATCGAGCTGCAGGGCGCCGACGACGCCGACGATGGCCGGCGAGCCGTCCTCCGGCGAGAACAATTGCACGACGCCTTCCTCGGCCATCTGGTGCAGCGCCTCCTTGAGCTTCTTGGCTTTCATGGCATCGCCGAGGCGAACGCGGCGCAGGATTTCTGGCGCGAAATTCGGCACGCCGCGAAACAGGATCTCCTCGCCTTCGGTCAGCGTGTCGCCGATGCGCAGCGTGCCGTGGTTGGGAATACCGACGACGTCGCCGGCAAACGCCTCGTCGGCGGTGACGCGGGTGCGGGCGAAGAAGAATTGCGGTGCCGACAGGCTCATTGGCTTTCCCGTGCGCACCAGCTTGGCCTTCATGCCGCGCTCGAGCTTGCCAGAACAGACGCGGACGAAGGCGATGCGGTCGCGATGGTTGGGGTCCATATTGGCCTGGATCTTGAAGACGAAGGACGTCATCTTGTCCTCGGTCGCCTCGACCTTGCGGCTGTCGGCCTCCTGCGCGCGCGGCGGCGGCCCATAGGCGCCGAGCGCCTCGATCAGATCGCGCACGCCGTAATTGCGCAGCGCCGAGCCGAAATAGACCGGCGTCAAATGGCCCTCGCGGAAGGCATCGAGGTAGAGCGGGCGGCAGGCTTCGCGCGCCAGCTCCAGCTCCTCGATGAAGGCCTCCCGCTCGTTCTCCGGCAGCAGGCCGGCGACGCGGTTGGAATCGGGGCCGTTGACCGGCGTGCGCTCCTTCTCGGCGTCGCCCTTGCGCACCGCGTTCAGCGCCAGATGGTAGGTGCCGGAAAAAGTCTTGCCGCGGCCGATCGGCCAGGTGATCGGTGCCGTGTCCAGCGCCAGCTTCTGCTCGATCTCGTCGAGGATCTCGAACGGGTCACGGCTTTCGCGGTCCATCTTGTTGACGAAGGTGATGATCGGGATATCGCGCAGCCGGCATACCTCGAACAGTTTCAGCGTGCGCGGCTCGATACCCTTGGCGGCATCGATGACCATGACCGCACTGTCGACCGCCGACAGCGTGCGATAGGTATCGTCGGCGAAATCCTCGTGGCCGGGCGTGTCGAGCAGGTTGAAGACAGTGTCCTCATATTCGAAGGTCATCACCGAGGTGACCACCGAGATGCCGCGCTCGCGTTCGATCTTCATCCAGTCGGACCGGGTCTGGATGCGGTCCTTCTTGGCCTTGACCTCGCCGGCAAGCTGGATGGCGCCGCCGAACAAAAGCAGCTTTTCGGTCAGCGTGGTCTTGCCGGCGTCGGGGTGGGCGATGATCGCGAAAGTGCGGCGGCGCGATACCGCTTGTTCGATGTCTTCAGCCAATTTCAGGAATCCTGTCTGTGGCGCGGGCTTCTAGCAGCGCTTTCCCTGCCTGTCGAACGGAAACACCGCTGATATCCCGGCAGCAGGTTCAGTCTCTGACGATAGCCGCCTGCGTGACCGAGCCAGCGTCATCCAGGCGCATAACCAGCCATTCAGAGTCGATCGAAAAAAATCCCCTTTCCGAACCAAGAACATAAACCAGACTCCAGTCCTCGAAATAGTCCGTCTTCGGCGGCTCGCCGAGCATGGCAACAACTTCTGCCCGCGATTTCCCAACCAACGCCGCGGTCAGCACCAAACGGTCAGCAATGCGATGGCGCTTATGCAAAGGATCCAGCCAGTTGTCGTCCTGCCACCAAGATCGAACGAACGGCAGCGGGCCGAAGAAGACGGCATAGACAATGGCGGCTCCGGCTGCAGCAAAAACCAGCCCTTTTATCCAGCGGCGCAAATGACCCTCATGTGATTGAGCTGAACGTTTCCAGTGAGGCGATCGTCATCGACCGCGCTTCGAGAGCGGTCCCGGCAACGTTCTTGGCAAGTATGTACCACGATGGCATGAGGGCAAGAAAGTCCTGGCGATTGAAGGTGCACTGCCGTGAGCAAGAACATCATCGTCATCGACGCCGGCATCATCGGCGCCTCCATCGCCCGGCACCGGCAGAGCTAAGCTGTCGACCTCTCCGGCGGCCGCGGCTGCTGGTTTACACTCCGGCGTCAGGCCGGTTCGGCGGCATAGCTCTCGGTGGCTATCTCGGGAATCCACTCGGCAATAGCGGCGCCGATCTTGTCGGCATGGTCCTCCTGCAGATAATGCGCACCGGGTCCGAGGTCGATCAGGCGGCAGTTCTTCAGCCCGGCTGCGAATTCCCGTGCCGCCTGCGGCGAGACGAGGGCGCCGGGATCGCCGCAGAAAAGCAGCTTTGGGTAGGAGGAAGCCCGGAGCGCCCGATGGTCGTGCTCACTGATGGCGGAGACATCGGCGGGCTGGCCTTCTATCGGCAGGTCCCGCGGCAGCCTCAGGATCGGCTTGCGCGATTGCGGTGTCGGGAACGGCGCCCGGTAGGCGGCCATTTCCCCATCGCTCATCGTGCGCAGCACAGCAGCCGGCAGCACCTTTTCGACGAAGACGTTATCTTCCAGAACAAGCTTCTCACCGACGCCAGGCGTGCGCATTGCCTTGAACAATTCGCGCGCTTGCGGACGCTGGTGAAAATCGTCCCAACTCTCGAAGGGGCGGATGAATTCCATGAAGGCCAGGCCGAGAATCCGCTGCGGCCACCGGGCCGCGAGATGGAAGGCGAGTGCGGTGCCCCAGTCCTGCGCGACGACCACCATGTCGGTGATGCCAAGCGTCTCGATGAAAGCGTCGAGGTAACGGACGTGGTCGAAGAAGCGATAGTCGATGTCCGGCTTGCCGGACTGGCCATAGCCGATCAGGTCGGGCGCGATGCAGCGGCCGAACGGCGCCACATGCGGGATGATGTCGCGCCAGATGTAGGACGACGTCGGGTTGCCGTGCAGGAAGAGCACCGTCGGACCGGCCGCGCCTGCCTCGATATAGGACATGGTGGAATCGAGTACCGCGACTTGCGAGCGCGGCAACATTATGCGGCTTCCAGCTTTTCGAGTTTCGGGTTCATCGGATCAGCTCCTTTTTGCGAAGACTGTTTTGAAGACGATGTTCTTGAAACGCTCGAGCGGTTCGGGACCGCGCTCCACCTTCATGCGCAGCATTGCGCCTTGCCAGGAACTCAAAAGGAAATCGGCGAGATCCTCGGCATCGAACGCGTTGGTGATTTCGCCGGCCGCCTGGCCCTCGGCGATGCATTCGGCGAAGGGCTTACGCCAGCGTTCGAAGATGGCGACGAGTTGCAGCCTCAGCGCCTCACTGTGAGCCGCGGTCTCAAGGCTGAGATTGCCGATCATGCAGCCCTGTGCCCAGCCATGTACCTCCAGTTTCGAAGTGATGATTTCGAGATAGCGGCGCAACCGCCCGACCGGGGCCGTGCCGTCCCGGGCGAGGGCCTGTTCCACCAAACCGCTCACATAGGCGAAATAGCGGTCCAGCACCTCGCCGGTGAACGCCTCCTTGGAGGCAAAATGATTGGTGAAGGAGCCCGGGCGGGCATCGGCCGCGGCGACGATGTCGCGTACGCCAGCGGACGAGTAGCCGGAATTCCAGATGGTTTTGAAACCAGCGTCGAGGAGTTTTTCGCGAAGTGAATGTCTAGCCATCGCAACATAATACGTACGTACGTATTAAAATCAAGAAGCATATATATGCCGCGCTCTCTTGGCAGAACCCCTCGGCAATGGCATCGGAGTGGTCGCGTTGGAACGAGGAGTGAAGCATGACACCGGCGAAAGAAGTGATCGTCGTCGGCACCGGCATCGTCGGCGCTTCCATCGCCTGGCACCTGACCAGGGCCGAGGCAAAGGTGACGGTCATTGCCGACAGCGGCGCCGGCGGCGTCGCGACGCCGAATTCCTTTGCCTGGATCAATGCCAGCTGGGGCAATCCAGAGCCGTACTTCCGGCTGCGCATCCGATCGATGGCCGAATGGAGGCGATTGGCGAACGAGGTGCCCGGCATCCCGTTGCAATGGTGCGGTGGCCTCCGCTGGGACCTGCAGCGTGCCGAGCTTGAAACCTATGCTGCCGAGCACTCCTCATGGGGCTACGGCATCGAGCGTGTCGACCATGCCGGGGCAGCGCGCATCGAGCCCAATGTGACCGAGCTTCCCGATTTCGCCCTTTATGTCGCCGAGGAAGGTGTCGCCGAGCCGGTCGCTGCCACGCAAGCACTGCTGACCGAGGCCGAACGGCGCGGCGCGCGGCTGCTGATGGGAGTTACCGCGACCGCGCTTGTGCAGGCCAACGGCTGGATAACCGGCGTCGAGACATCCGGCGGGCGGATCGCCGCCGACGAGGTGGTGATCGCGGCCGGAGCCGGCTCTCCGGCAATAGCGGCAACAGCCGGGATAGAACTGCCGATCGAGACACCACCCGGCCTGATCGTGCATTCGCGGCCGTACCAAAAGCTGCTCAACGGCCTGGTGATCGGCGACCGCCTGCACATGCGCCAGACGGCGGAGGGACGCATCATCGCCGGCTCGGATTTCGGCGGCGCCGATCCGGGCATGGATGCCGCAGCCACCGCCCGCAACCTGTTTGCTGCGATGAAGACCATGCTGCGCGGCGCGGACGGGCTGGAACTCGATTTCCACACCGTCGGCTATCGGCCGACGCCGATCGACAGCTTTCCGATCATTGGGCGCGCGGAAGGCAGGAGCGGCGTTTACGTCGCGGTCATGCATTCCGGCATCACGCTGGCGCCGGCAGTCGGCCTGTTCGCCGCCCGTGAAATCCTCGAAGGCGAGCGCGATCCGCTGCTTGCGCCCTATGGCCTTACGCGGTTTTCTCAATAGCCGGGCGGCCTGCGAAAGCCGCCGGTGAGCGGCTCGATTGCCCTGGCGATCCCGAGCAGCCGCGCCTCCGACCAGCGTTTGCCGACCAGTTGCAGGCCGATGGGCAGGCCATTGCTGTCCTGCCCGCATGGCAGCGACAATGCCGGATGGCCGCTATAGTTGAACACCGCGCCATAGGCCGGCAGCATCCAGTAGCTTTGCTTCTTGCCGTCGACCTCGATCGGCGTTCCCGGCTCGCAATGCGGGAAGGCGGTGACAATGGCGACGGGGCACAGCAAGGCGTCGCAGTCTTCGAAGAACCGATCCCATGCCAGGATGGAGCGGTCGCGGCGGGCGAGCGCCTCGAACCAGCGCGAGACCGGCGTCGGCTTCTCCGGTGGTTCGGGCTGCGCCGCCTCCAGCATCATGCCGATCAGCGCGCCGCCTTGCTCCAGATCGTCGTGCAGGTCGAGCTTCGGCAATTTGGCCTCCTCGACGATCGCGCCTGCCGACTGAAGCTCCTTTGCCAGACTTTCGACCGCCGCACTGATTTCGCCTGCCACTGGAAAACCTGGGAAGGACGGCGCGAAGGCAATACGCAAATTTTTGAGATCCAGCTCGGGCATGTCTTCGACCGGTACTGGCGCAAGGTCGGTGTCGCTTCCATCCGGCCCGGCAATGAGGCCGTAGATCAGTGCCAGGTCTTCGACGCTGCGCGCCAGCGGTCCGAGGCAGGACATCAGCCGCACGCTGCGCGATGCCCCGCCCGGATCGGGAAACGCGCCGGCCAGCGAGACGCGATGCTCGGTCGGCTTGAGGCCATAGACGCCGCAGAAGGCAGAAGGCAGCCGGATCGAATCCTGCATGTCGGTGCCGACCTCAAACGGCGTCATACCGGTGGTGAGCGCCGCCGCCGCACCGCCGCTGGAGCCGCCGGCGGTGCGCTGGAGATCCCAGGGATTGCCGGTGCGGCCGAACAGCGGATTGTTCGACTGCCAGTCGCCCAGCATCGTCGCCACGTTCGTCTTGCCGACCAGCACGCCGCCTGCGGCTTTCAGCCGGGCAACGACCGGGCTGTCTTGCCTCGCGACATAGTCGGCAAAGGGCGGGAAGCCGACGGTGGTCTTCATGCCCGCGGTCTCGTGCATGTCCTTCAGCGTGAACGGCACGCCGTGCAGCGGCCCGAGTGCGTCGCCGCGCGTCCGCGCTTGGTCGGCCTTTGCGGCGCGTTGCCGCGCGCCTTCCCGGTCGAGGGTTACGACGGCGTTGACCGCCTCATTGTGCCTGTCGACCTGCGCCAGATGCGCGTCGATCGCTTCCAGCGCGGAAATCTTGCCGTCGCGGATGGCGGAGGCCAGTTTGGTGGTCGAGGAAAAGACGATATCCATCGGGAGTGCTCCGGGCTGTCGCGCCGCGCTCCTCAAAATGGCGGATTGCGGCGCGGCTTCAAGCCTGGCTCAGCATTTCGACGACGGGCGGCGCTTGATCGGGATTGCGCTGCCGGGATCCGTTGAGGGGTCGGCGCTGTCCCGCGGCCTTGCCGCGATCGGCACCTCCACGGCTTAACGTCCTCGGTGGTGCGTCCGCTCGTAGAGCTCGCGGATGATGCCGCTTGCCGTAGACGCGAACAAGAACGGCAAGAAAGCGTGAACGAGCGCGGCAAAAGCCGCCATGAACAATCGCGACGAGAACCATGCCGCGAAAGCCATATGGCCGAAATAGCTCTCGCCGACCGTGGCCGGGTGAGAGGTGAAAAGTCTTGCGAGCCGTGCCGTCATGTCGATCCCTCCTGCCGGCATGAAGAGCCGACAATGACTATCCTGACATGGGCGCTCGGTTCATTCGTCTCAATTTATCCTTGTGTCAGGCCAAATTTTGAGACAAACATCCCACAGGATGCCGGATATCGACGAAATAGACCGAAGATTGCTGGCCGAGCTGCAACGCGACGGCACGCTATCCGTCGACCAGCTCTCGGCAAGAATATCGCTGTCGCGCAATGCCTGCTGGCGTCGGGTCAAGCGCCTGGAGGAAGACGGCGTCATCACCGGTCGGGTGGCGCTGGTCGATGCCGACAAGCTCGGGCTCGGCCTTTCCGTGTTCATCCTGATCCGCACCTCGAACCACGATCCCGACTGGCTGCAAAGATTCCGCGCGGCGGTCACCGGTTTTGCCGAGATCACCGGTGCCTACCGCATGTCCGGCGACCTCGACTATGTGCTGCGCGCTCGCGTCGCCGATGTGAAGGCCTATGACCGGCTCTACCAGCGCCTGATCGCCAAGGTGGCACTGTCGGACGTCTCGGCCTCCTTCGTCATGGAGGAGATCAAGGAGACCACCGTCGTTCCGATGGAACTGCGCTGAAGCGGAACTGTGCTGAAAGAAAGCCGTTGATAGCATTGCCGCCGAGTTGACTGGATCGGCGTTCGCGACGATAGGATCAGCCTTATGCGCGCAGCACTTTATCCCTCCTCCGTCATCGGTCCGGCCGTCGGCTTCGTCAGGCTGCCGCATGGCGAGGGATTGCCGCTCCCCGCCTATGAGAGCTCGGGCGCCGCCGGCATGGATCTGCGCGCCGCGGTGCCGGACGACCGGCCGCTTTTGATCCTGCCGGGAAAGCGAGCGCTGGTGCCTACCGGGCTGATCCTGGAAATTCCGGAGGGCGTGGAAGGCCAGGTGCGGCCGCGTTCCGGCCTCGCCTTCAAGCACGGGCTCACCTGCCTCAACACGCCGGGCACCATCGACAGCGATTATCGCGGCGAGGTCAAGGTGCTGCTGATCAATCTCGGCGACGAGGATTTCGCGGTGACGCGCGGCATGCGGATCGCCCAGATCGTCTTCGCCCCGGTGACGCAGGCGACCGTCGAGGAGCGCACATTGGCCGGCGGCACGGCGCGCGGCTCCGGCGGCTTCGGATCGACCGGGACCGCTTAATGAAAATACCCAAGCTCGTCATCTTCGATTGCGACGGGGTTCTGGTCGACACCGAGAACCTGGCCAACCGGCGGCTCGCCGAATGGCTGACCTCGGCCGGCTTTCCGGCCAGCTTCGAATATTGCCGCAAGAATTTTTCCGGCCGCAGCATGGTCTCGGTGCAGAAGGAAATCGAGGCGACCGGCGTCAGTCTTGGCGCCGATTTCGTCGAGCGCTGGAACGCCGGCCTGCCGAACCTGTTCGCGCATGGCGTCGAGGCCATCCCCTATGTTCGCGAATTCATCGAAACCGTGCACGCCGCCGGCATCGCCACCTGCGTCGCCTCGTCGGCACGGGTATCGAAAATGCACATCACGCTTGGCCAGACGGGGCTGCTGCCGCTGTTTGAGCACGCGCTGTTCAGCTCGACCATGGTCTCCCATGGCAAGCCGTTTCCCGACCTCTTCCTGCATGCGGCAGCGACGATGGGCTTCGCGCCTGCCGACTGCATCGTCATCGAGGACAGCGTCGCCGGGACTTTGGCCGGCATCGCCGCCGGCATGCGCGTCTATTCCTATCACGGCGACCCGCTTTCCGACCGCGACGGACTGATCGAAGCCGGCGGCATCCTGTTCGACGACATGCGTGAATTGGCCGGGCTGGTGCCGATCCACTGATCGGGCCTTTGTTGAGGCTACGTGCCTTAACGCTGTGTCGCCTTACGGGACGGTCCCAGCAAATGCTCTCGTCGCCTCGCGCAAATCCCCCTCGATTTCAGACCGGGCGCGGCGCCCCAAGTACTCGGTCGACCGTGTCGCGTATGAGAGTGCGCAGATTGGCCGGCCTGTCGAGATGACTGACGACAAGGAGGCCGTCGGCCGCCACTGTTAGCGCGTCTGCGGTGCGGTCCGGATCGGGATTTGCGTCCGTGACCAGCAGGTCCTTGAGGATGCCCCACTTCCAGTGACGATGCTTATCGATCGCCTGGCGAACCGAGCTGCTGGGATCGGGATATTCGGCAGCGGCATTCTGGAACGGGCAGCCGCGGTAGCCCGGCTGATCTGCCGCATCGGCGATGAGATCGAATATGGCAAGGATCATCTGGCGAGGTGGCCGTCGGCCAAGGCTCGCGATGGCGGCCCGTCCTCCCTTGCTGAGCTCCTCGATATAGGCGCGGACGAGATCGTCCTTGGCCGCGAAGTGGTGATAGAACGTCGCTTTGGCAACGCCGGCCTCGGCGATGATGCGGTCGATGCCGACTGCGCGGACTCCCTCCAGAGAAAACAGCGCGGTCGCCGTATCGAGGATGCGGCGGCGCGCAAGGCTTTCGGGTCGACCATTGGTTCGGGCTGCGGACATGCCTTGACTATAGCAGACCTGTCTGTATACATCTACCAGACAGACAGGTCTACCCGCTAACAGAGGAACAGCGAAAATGGCTTCGATAGTCAGGGAAATCATCGTAGATGCTTCACCGGAAAGCGTATGGGCGACGGTCGGCGACTTCGCCGGCGGCGCCCAACGGATAGCTCCAGGCGTTTTCGTCGACTGCCGGGTGGATGAGGGCGACGTGCGGGCTCTTACTTTTGCCGACGGCAAAGTTGTACGAGAGCGGCTCATCGCCCGCGACGAGCAGAACCGGCGGATCGTGTGGGGATGGCTCGGCGACGGGGTCACCCACGATAATACCTCTATGCAGGTCTTCGCCGAGAGCGAGGGCCGGAGCCGCCTGGTCTGGATCCACGATACTCTGCCCGACGAACTCGGCACGTGGCTCGCAGCCGCCATGGATCAGCTGGTGCCGGTGTTCCAGCAGACTCTGGCGACCGAAGCCAAACCAGCATAGTGACGCAACGCCAGGTGTTTCCTCTTGGCCGCAAAATGATTTAGCTTGTGCGCGCCCGACATAACGAGCGCGCGCATGACCTTCCCCCGGCTTCGTTTCCTCTTTGCCTGCCTGCTGCTGCCCTGTCTCTGGACGACGGCCAGCGCTGAGGCCGTCAGCTTCCCGGAGCTCGGCAGCGCCGTCCCCCGCCACGGCGATATCACCTATCTCGATCTCGCCAGGATGGTCATTCCCGATCTGGCCGCGGACAAGGACGGCTTTTTTCGGGGATCGATGCCGATCGAGATGCGCCACATCGCTGGGCCGGACTACGGCGGCTCGCCGCCGGCGACGTCAGGTCTTTCCAACGCCGGCGTGCTCGGCATCAAGGCCGGCGGCAAGGACCGGCTGACCATGCTGTTCGACCTCGGCGACTCGCCTGACAGTGCCGAAGGTTATGCCGTGCTGGCACTCTACGACATCGCCGGCAAGCCGGCGTTGCTCGACGCGGTCAATGTCGCCGTCGACCGCAGCACCTATTTTCGCGATCCGGGCAGGCTATCGATCGGGCTCGGCGATGACGTCATCATCAATACGAGCACGCATTTCAATTCGAGCCAGGGCTATGTGATCACGCCGCTGGTCATGGTCCGCAACGACAGGTTCGAGCTGATCGACATGATCTATACGTTCGACGAAAACCTCTGCACCAACAGAAGGACGCAGAATGCGGCCTTCCAGGCGATTGCCGACGGCCAGCCCTATGCAGCCATCAAGGTCACGGTGACCGACGCGACGGTGCCGGGCGATGAAAGCTGCGATGGCCAGCAGCCGCCAAAGGCGTCTTCGCGCGACATTTCCGTCACCTACCATTGGGACAAAAATGCTTCGCGCTACGTCAAGGATTCCGATGCGCTGGACCGATTGGCAGGAGAGAACGCCAAACGCTTCTGAGCCAACCGCATTTGTTTGCCCGGCGCGTGCCGCCGGGCTAGAATTTCCTTCATAGTCCGCACTGGAGGGGAGCATCCATGGATAAGGGAAAGATTTTTCGCGACCTGCATGCATCGATCTTCGTCATGGCCAATTCCTGGGACGTCGGCACGACCAAGCTCTTGGCCTCATTCGGCTTCAAGGCGCTGGCCACGACCAGCGCCGGCTTTGCCTTTTCGCGCGGCCTGCCGGACGGCGCGGTGACGTTCGAGGCAATGATCCACCATTGCCGCGAAGTGTCGGCGGCGACCGGACTGCCGGTTTCGGCCGACCTCGAAAAGGGCAAGGGCGATAGCGCGACAAGTGCCGGCGAGACCATCTTCGCCGCCGAGGCGGCGGGCCTCGCCGGCTGCTCGATCGAGGACCATACCGGCGAGCCCGACAAGCCGATCTACGATTTTTCGCATGCCGTCGAGCGCGTCGCGGCGGCGGCCGAAGCGGCCAGGGCACTGAAGCGCGATTTCGTCTTCACCGCTCGGGCTGAGAATTTCCTGTGGGGCAAGCCCGATCTCGACGACACGATCAAGCGGCTGCAGGCCTTCGAGAAGGCCGGCGCCGACGTGCTCTATGCACCGGGCCTCGGCGACATCGAGATGGTGCGAACCGTCTGCTCGGCGCTGACCAAGCCGGTCAACGTCATGGCCAGGCCCGGCTTCACCATCGCCGATCTTGCCATGGCGGGGGTAAAGCGCATCTCGCTTGGGCCTTGGCTCACCAATTTCGCCTTCGGCATGCTGGAGACCGCGGCGCGCGAGATCCAGCAGGACGGCACCTTCGGCTTCACCCGCGCAGCCATGCCGTTCGGCAAGCTGCAGGCCCTGTTTGCCAAGCCCGGCGAATGACGCTCACCGTCATCGACATGCACACCGGCGGCGAGCCGCTGCGGATCGTCACCGGCGGCTACCCCAATATTCCCAAGGGCACGATCCTCGAAAAGCGTGCCTATGTGCGCGACCATCTCGATCACCTCAGAAAGATCCTGATGTTCGAGCCGCGCGGCCATTACGATATGTATGGCGCGCTGCTGGTGGAACCCGACCTGCCGGACGCCGACCTCGCGGTGCTGTTCATGCACAATGAGGGCTATTCGACGATGTGCGGCCACGCCATCGTCGCGCTCGGCCGGTACGCCGTCGACGAGCGGCTGGTTGCGGCACGCGAGCCGCTAACGACGGTCAACATCGAGGCGCCATGCGGGCTGATCTCGGCTGCGGTCGAGGTAAAGGACGGCAAGGCCGGTGCGGTGTCCTTCGAAAGCGTGCCGGCGTTTCTGTTTGCTGGCGACCAGCACATCGAGCTGCCGGGCTATGGTGCGGTCGGCTTCGACGTTGCCTATGGCGGTGCCTTCTATGCGCTGGCCGATTGCCGCCAGTTCGGGCTGGCGTTCGGCAAGAACCGCGTGCGCGATTTCGTCGACGCGGCAACGACGCTGACCGGGAAGCTGAAAGCGGAATTGCCGCTGTCGCATCCCGACCATGCCGACCTTGCTTTCCTCTATGGCACGATCCTGACCGATGGACAGGATGCGTTCTCCGATACGCCGACCAAAAACATCTGCGTTTTCGCCGAGGCCGAGGTCGACCGCTCGCCGACCGGCTCGGGCGTTACCGCGCGGCTGGCGGCAATGCACGCCAAAGGCCAGATCGAGATTGGCCGGACGCGGCTGTTCGAGAGCATCGCCGGCTCGCGCTTTTCCGGCGCGGTCGCGCGGACGGCCAAAGCCGGGACGCATGACGCCATCATCGCCCGCGTCGGCGGCCGCGCCTTTTATAGCGGGCGAGCCGAATTCATCGTCGAGGACGACGACGAACTGGGGCGCGGCTTTCTGCTGCGCTAGCTCGCTTCCCGCGCCGAGATAGCCTTGTGCAGATGCACCATCATGGCGGCGGCGAACAGCGGCGTCAGAAGGTTGAGCAGCGGCACGGCGAGGAAAGCGGCGACAACCAGACCGGCCAGGAACACGGTGACCGAGTGCTTTCTGCGCAGCGCCTTGGCCTCGGCCTCCGGGCGAAAGCGCATGGCGGCGAACTCGAAAAACTCGCGCCCCAGCAGATAGCCGTTGACGATGAAGAAGGCGGCGATGTTGATGCCTGGCACCAGCAGAAGCAGCAGAGCCAGGATGTTGCCGAGGATGACGACGCCGAAGAACCGGATCGCCAGCACCAGCGAGCGCAGCGCCGGCACGGCGCGGCCGGGCGGATCGTTGGGATAGTCGGTGCGCTCGACCATCTCGGCGACGTCGTCGAGGAACAGGCCGGCGATGATCGCCGTCACCGGCGCGATGAGCAGCGCCAAGCCCAGCGCAAGGCCGATCCCGGCGACAATGACGCCCAGCCATCCGGCCCACGACGGCAGGCTGGGCAGCCATGCATCGATCCACGGCCAGGCCAGCCATTCGAACAGGCTCTTTATCCCGAACCACAGCGCCGCCAGCGCCAGCAAGGTCAGCCCCAGCGTCTTCAGGAACACGGAACGGAATTCGGGCGAGAACAGCCGGCTCAAGGCGGCGCGGGCAGCGTCGAGGATCACGGCGTTTCCAATCCCATGTCAAACGTGCCCGTGGCTGATGTCTCCCGGAATAGGCGGAGATAGCGCAGGCTGCAAGCGCAACCGCACAATGCGAAGCATCTGCGTTCTGCCCGGATTTATAACTCGCGGTCTAGGCAAAGCCGCATCAAACCGCTAGACCCGCCCGCGCCCGGCGTGGCAGAAAGCCGGTGGGTTTTTGGCGGAGACATGAATTGATGCCGGACTATGACGTGCTTTGTATCGGAAATGCCATCGTCGACATCATCGCCCAGTGCGACGAGGCGTTCCTGGAGACCAACGGCATCATCAAGGGCGCGATGAACCTGATCGACACAAGGCGCGCCGAACTGCTCTACAGCCGCATGGGCCCGGCGATCGAAGCCTCGGGCGGCAGCGCCGGCAACACGGCGGCGGGCGTCGCCTCCTTCGGCGGTCGCGCCGCCTTCTTCGGCAAGGTCTCCAACGACGCGCTCGGCGAGATTTACGCGCACGACATCCACGCGCAGGGCGTCGCCTTCGACACAAAACCGCTCGACGGCGAACCACCGACGGCGCGCTCGATGATCTTCGTCACGCCGGACGGCGAGCGCTCGATGAACACCTATCTCGGCGCCTGCATCGAACTCGGCCCGGAGGACGTCGAGGCCGACAAGGCCTCGGGCGCGGCGGTCACCTATTTCGAGGGTTATCTGTGGGACCCGCCGCGCGCCAAGGAGGCGATCCGGCAGACGGCGAAGCTCGCCCATGCGGCGGGGCGCGAAGTATCGATGACATTGTCGGATTCGTTCTGCGTCGACCGCTACCGCGACGAGTTCCTCGACCTGATGCGCTCCGGCACCGTCGACATCGTCTTTGCCAACAGCCACGAGATCAAGTCGCTCTACCAGACCGCGTCCTTCGACGAGGCGCTGGCCCGGATCCGCAAGGATTGCAAGATCGCCGCCGTCACCCGCTCGGAAAGGGGCTCGGTGATCGTGCGCGGCGACGAGACGGTCACCATCGAGGCGACCAAGATCCGGGAGCTGGTCGACACCACCGGCGCCGGCGACCTCTACGCCGCTGGCTTCCTCTACGGCTACACGCAAGGCCGCAGCCTGAAGCAGTGCGGCGATCTCGGCTCGCTGGCCGCCGGGCTGGTCATCCAGCAGATCGGCCCAAGGCCAAGGCAGAATTTGCGCCGAGAGGCCGAGCAGGCGGGGCTGCTGTAGGAGCGCTTGGTCTCGCTCGATGGCAGGACAATCGCAGATCGGCAAGTGGCCCCCCCCCCCCCAAGGCCACCCCCCCCCGCCCCGCCCCGAGGGGGGGGCAGCCCCCCCCCCCCCCGCGCCCCCGGCGGCCCCCCCGCGAGGCCGCCC